>NZ_JABBDZ010000005.1:0-214907 GCF_012847305.1 Devosia sp. MC1541 | reverse complement strand
ACCTTGGCCAATCTGGCCTACAACTTCGACCGCCTCGTCTTCCACGAAAAGCGCGCAACCGCGCCATGAGTCTGCCCGGATGACCGGGAAACGCCGTCAATGGGCACCGCCGATCGCCAAACGCCGCACCAAATCTGCTCAAACACGGAAATCAGACGACCACAATCGCAGCCGCAGGCTCAGCGAGCCAGTTCTTGCGGGTCTTCAGCTCCGGAAAAGAGTTTAATCAAGTTCAATCTAGGCTCTCCTCACGAGGCAGAACCGAAACCAGCCCTGCACTATGCTTCGCACCCAGAGACGAAAATAGGCAAACAACTAAACTGATAGCAATAGACCACGCCATCACAAGTCAAACTAACCACTAACAGAAGCCAATAAAGTAACGCGCAACTTCAATTTGAAAGCAAAGCCGAACCAGCGACGGAGAACTTAAACAACTTTCATTAAATACCTTTCACCTCCCGACGCAACGTAACCGCCCCCTATCTTCATCACCTTCCTGAAAAATCATACAAAGCGGCGCACTCCGTGAGTGACGGAGTAAGATTTCACTCGTATGGTAGTTACGTCTACCGAATCTCCCTTTTTTCACTGAGTGATCCTGATGCCTATCGGCGTCCTACTTGCGTTTGTCGCCTACGCCGTTTTCTCGATGAGCGACGCCCTGATCAAAGTGATCGGCTCTGGCATATCCGTCTTTGAAGTCGCGTTTTTTACGGCCATATTCTCCATCATCCCTTTGATGCTCCGCAAAGAAGGCGAGCGTTTTCGCGACATATACAAGCTCCACCACCCTTGGCTTTTGCACCTCCGCTGCGCGACGGCAATTACGGGGAGCGCCTGCGTAGTCTACGCTTTCACGCATATTCCCTTTGCCGACGTCTATGCGATCGGCTTCACCACACCTGTATTCGTCACCATACTTTCAGTGGTGTTTCTCAAGGAACACGTCACCATCCAGCGTTGGCTGCTGCTGGTCCTCTGTTTCTTGGGCGTTGTATTGGTCATCCGTCCCGGCGTGCGTGAAGTCCTACCCGGCCACTACATTATGATGTTCGGCGCCTTCCTTGGCTCGATCACCACCATCATTCTGCGCCATGTGGCGCCCCGCGAGCGGCGTGTTAGCATTGTCGGGCTGCAAGTGCTCTATTCGGCGATCATCAATGGCTTGTTGATGATCCCAACCTTCGTCATTCCAACGTGGGAACAGATGCTGATCTTCCTCAGCATTGGCCTCCTCGGAGGGCTCGGCGGGCTACTTGTCATTGCAGCCACGAAGGTCACACCGGCCAACATCGTGGCCCCTGTACAATACAGCCAGCTCATCTGGGCTATACTATTTGGGGCACTCTTCTTTGGCGAATACCCGGATTGGGTGGCTATCATCGGCATGGTGATCGTGGTGATCGCTGGCCTCCTCAACGTCATCAGCGACCGCAGACCGATCCGCTGGAAGCCCCGCATCTTCTTCTTCCGTACCGGCCAGTAGCCATGAAAAAAGCCCCGTCTCACGACGGGGCTTTTGTATTTCGAGCTGACGCGCTTAGAGCAGCGCGCGGATGGCTGCCACAGCGTCTTCAGCCTTGGAAGCGTCTGGTCCACCACCCTGAGCCATATCCGGACGACCGCCGCCGCCCTGACCGCCGAGAGCAACTGTAGCGGACTTGATCAGTGTGCCTGCAGCGTACTTGGCGGTGAGGTCTTCGCTGACGCCAATAGCAACAGTGCCCTTGCCGTCTTCACCCTTGAGGACAACGACAACCACGCCGGAACCAATACGCTTCTTCTCAGCGTCAACGACCGACTTGATGTCTTTAGCCGCAATGCCTTCAACCACGCGACCAACGAAGGTTACGCCATTGACTGTTTCGGTCGCGCCGCCACCCTCACCGCTGCCGCCGAGCGCCAACTTCTGACGGGCATCAGCAAGAGCCTTTTCAGCACTCTTAAGCTGGTTCTGCAGAGCTTCAATGCGATCAAGAACCTCGTGGGTCCCCGAACGTAGGAGACCGGCAGCCGAGGAAACCAACTGGATATTGGTGTTGCCACGATGACGAGCAGCAGTGCCGGTGAGTGCTTCCACGCGGCGAACACCAGCGGCAACTGCGCCTTCCGAAACGATCGACACTAGGCCGATATCGCCAGTACGCTTCACATGCGTACCGCCACAAAGTTCAACGGACCAGCCAACACCGTTGCCGGTAGGCTCACCCATGGAAACCACGCGAACTTCGTCGCCATATTTTTCGCCGAACAGAGCGCGCGCGCCAGATTCCTTGGCTTCTTCCACGCCCATTAGGCGTGTTTCAACTGGGGTGTTCTGGAGAATGATCGCGTTGGCGATGTCTTCAACTTCTGCCAATTCCTGTGGGGTCATTGGCTTGGTGTGGACGAAGTCAAAGCGCAGACGATCGGCCGAAACCATCGAGCCCTTCTGCGCAACGTGATCACCGAGAACGAGGCGGAGCGCTTCGTGCAGCAAGTGGGTCGCGGAGTGGTTCGAACGGATCGCCGAACGACGTGTGTGATCGACAACCAGCTCAACAGCCTGACCGACCTTCAGCGCCCCCTCCTTGACGGAGACACGGTGCGCGAAGACGCCCTGATACTTGTTGGTATCGGTGACAAGGGCAGTAACGCCATCAGCCTTGATCACGCCGCTATCGCCGACCTGACCGCCGCTTTCGCCATAGAACGGTGTCTGATTGACGACGACAATGCCGTCCTGACCAGCGGAGAGTTGAGTGACTTCCTTGCCATCGACCAAGATGACATTGATCTCAGCTTCAGCGGTTTCGGTTTCGTAGCCGAGGAATTCGGTCGGGCCGAGCTTGTCCGCAAGACCGAACCAAACGGTGTCGGTGCCCGCTTCGCCCGAACCAGCCCAGTTCTTGCGCGCTTCAGCCTTCTGCTGCGCCATAGCGGCATCAAAGCCTGCCTGGTCAACAGTGATCGAACGCGAACGCAGTGCGTCTTCGGTCAGATCGAGTGGGAACCCGTAGGTGTCGTAGAGCTTGAACGCGGTCGCGCCAGCGAGAACGTCGCCTTCGCCCAGCGAAGCGGTTTCGGCTTCGAGAATCTGCAGGCCACGGCCAAGGGTCTTGAGGAAGCGGCCTTCTTCAAGACGGACGGTTTCCGCGATCATAGCTTCGCCACGACTTAGTTCTGGATACGCCTGACCCATTTCGCGCACGAGAGTTGGAACCAACTTGTGGATCACTGGCTCGTTAGCACCCAGAAGGGTCGCATGACGCATCGCACGGCGCATGATGCGGCGCAAAACATAGCCACGGCCTTCGTTGGATGGCAGAACGCCCTCAGCAATGAGGAAGCTCATCGAACGCAAGTGGTCGGCAATTACGCGCAGCGAGCGATTGCCCGGACCGTTGATGTCGGAATTGGTTGCGTGAGCGGCAGACGAGATCAGCGCCTTGAACAGGTCGATATCGTAATTGTTGTGAACCCCCTGCATCACTGCAGCGATACGTTCAAGACCCATGCCGGTATCGATGGACGGGCGTGGCAGGCCAGTACGCGAACCATCGGCATGCTGTTCGAACTGCATGAAAACAAGGTTCCAGATTTCGATCCAACGATCGCCATCTTCATCAGGAGAACCCGGAGGGCCGCCCCAGACCTTATCGCCGTGGTCATAGAAGATTTCCGAGCACGGACCGCAAGGGCCGGTATCGCCCATCTGCCAGAAGTTGGACTTGGCGCCGAGGCGAACAATGCGATCTTCAGAAAGACCAGCAATCTTCTTCCAAAGCTCCATAGCCTCATCATCGTCCTGATAGACGGTGACCATCAGCTTGTCTTTTGGAAGAGCCCAGTCCTTGGTGAGGAGGTTCCAAGCCAATTCAATCGCGTCGGACTTGAAATAATCGCCAAACGAGAAGTTGCCGAGCATTTCAAAGAAAGTGTGGTGGCGCGCGGTAAAGCCCACATTGTCCAGATCGTTGTGCTTACCGCCAGCGCGTACGCACTTCTGTGCCGTCGTCGCGGTCGAGTAAGGACGTTTTTCAACGCCGGTGAAGACGTTCTTGAACTGGACCATGCCCGCATTGGTAAACATCAACGTCGGGTCATTGCGCGGGACGAGCGGGCTCGAGGCAACGGCTTCGTGGCCATTGCGTGCAAAGTAGTCGACAAAGCTCGAACGAAGATCGTTTACGCTGGTCATACACAGGCTTTCATGGCGAGCGGGCGCAGTGACGCCCGAGTAGGAAAATTTGGGGGCTATTTATCGTGATGGCTCGTTGTGTGTCCAGCGTTGGACGGGGAAAAACCGGCGAGTTTTCAGCAAGTGGCGCATTTGCCCCAAGTGCTGTGACGGCTTTGTCAATTATTTGACCTAAAGCGTCCCCCCGGAAAACAAAAACCCCCGCCGAAGCGGGGGTAGTGCAATCAATTTCAATCTTAGTCTTCGCTACCTGCGTCGTCTTCGCCGGCCGCCACCAAGAGCACTTCACCGAGGAGGCCGGAGCTTTCGCGCACACCCTGTTCGATGGTGTTGGCGACTTCTGGATTATCCTTGAGGAACTGTCGGGCATTTTCACGCCCCTGCCCCAGACGCTGACTTTCCCAAGAGAACCAAGCGCCCGCCTTATCGACGATACCAGACTTCACACCCAGATCGAGCAATTCACCAGTTTTGGAAATGCCTTCGCCATACATGATGTCGAATTCGACCTGACGGAACGGCGGAGCAAGCTTGTTCTTGACCACCTTGACGCGGGTCTGGTTACCAACGATCTCTTCGCGATCTTTGAGAGCACCGATACGACGGATGTCCAAGCGAACCGACGCATAGAACTTCAGCGCGTTACCACCAGTGGTGGTTTCTGGCGAACCATACATCACACCGATCTTCATACGGATCTGGTTGATGAAGATAACCAGACACTTCGACTTCGAAATCGACGAGGTCAGCTTACGCATGGCCTGGCTCATCAGACGCGCCTGCTGGCCCGGCAGGCTATCGCCCATTTCGCCCTCAAGTTCAGCGCGAGGGGTGAGAGCCGCAACCGAGTCGATGACGAGCACGTCGATCGCGCCCGAGCGCACCAAGGTGTCCGTGATTTCAAGCGCCTGCTCGCCAGTATCCGGCTGCGAAATCAACAGGTCGTCGATATTCACGCCAAGCTTACGAGCGTAGACCGGATCAAGTGCGTGCTCGGCGTCCACAAACGCGCAGATGCCGCCCTTACGCTGGGCCTCCGCGATAACATGCAGCGCCAATGTAGTCTTACCGGAGCTTTCCGGACCAAAAATCTCGACAATACGGCCCTTTGGCAGACCACCAATGCCCAGCGCGATGTCGAGACCCAGCGAACCGGTTGAAATAGCTTCAACTTCAATCGCCTGGTTTTCACCCAAGCGCATGATTGAGCCTTTACCGAAATTACGTTCGATTTGGCTCAGCGCGGCCGCAAGAGCCTTGTCCTTGTCCATAGATCCACCTTCAACAACGCGAAGCGACGAAGCTGCCATAATGCTGTCTCCTTATTTCACGCTCTCGAAGTCACTGCAACGAGAGGATCTAGCCAATGTGCGATATCTGTATCGCATTTGTTCTCATTTTGTACCCGTTCAGTCAAGGCCGAAAATGAGAACAAAGCCAGACTTTTGAGAGACAGCCAGTTCAGGGCCCAATTGCCGCGATTCTGCCGCGCCTGTCGCGTCACTTTAAAAAGTATGATTTATAGCTAGACAGCTGCCAAAAGCTTAGGTTTTATGCCCCCGCTCAGGGGAAGCGCAGCCGAGGACTGATATGCATCTCATACAATATTTGGACGACAACAACACGCGCGCTGTAGGCGTAACGCTCGACGGCGTCACGAACCGCCTCAACGAGATCACGAGCGTCTACGCCCTGGCGCAGAAGGCTTTTTCGACCGAAGGCGGCATCCCCGCAGTTGTCAAATCGGTGGGTCTTGGTGAAACTGTCGACAAGGCAGAACTCGCCGCCGCAGGGCGCTTGCTCTCACCCATTGACCACCCTGATGCCGCCCATTTGCATGTTACCGGAACGGGTTTAACCCACCTTGGTTCGGCAGCAACCCGCGACGCTATGCACAAGGCAAATGGTTCTAAGCCTGTCGAAGAGCTGACCGACAGCATGAAAATGTTCCGTATGGGACTTGAGAACGGCAAACCAAAAGACGGTGAGCGTGGCGTGCAGCCGGAGTGGTTCTACAAGGGCAATGGCAATATCGTTGCGAAGCCCGGCCAGCCAATCCCATCCCCAAACTTTGCACTCGACGCCGGGGAAGAGCCGGAGATGGCCGGCATTTACGTGATCGATGCGGATGGCAATCCGCGCCGCATCGGCTTTGCTGTGGCCAATGAGTTTTCTGACCATGTCACCGAGCGCATCAACTATTTGTACCTCGCACATTCGAAACTGCGCTGGTGTTCATTTGGCCCTGAAATCCGTGTCGGTGATTTACCGAAGCACGTGGAGGGCACCTCGCGCATCCTGCGTAATGGCGAAGTTCTCTGGCAAAAACCGTTCCTCTCCGGCGAGGACAACATGAGCCACACCATAGCCAATCTCGAATACCACCACTTCAAATACGATCTGTTCTGCCAGCCAGGAGATGTGCATGTGCATATGTTCGGGACAGCAACACTGAGCTTTGCTGATGGGATTTCGACTCAACCCGGCGACGTCTTCGAAATCGAAGAGACCCAGTTCGGTCTACCGCTCCGCAATGGCGTTGCGATCGATGCCGACAAGGACGTGAAAGTTTTGGGGCTCTACTGATCCCCTCACCCGCGCAGTAAAAAGCCCGCTTCTCATGAAGCGGGCTTTTTTGTTCAGACTACATGATCAGTTCGGCTTGTCCTGGCGCTGCAGCACTTCCTTGACCTTGGAATTGATGTCGTCGAGCGAATAAGGCTTTGGCAGGAAGTCGACACTCTGATCGTCCTCAATGTCGCGTCGTACGCTTTCCTCAGCATAGCCAGATACGAAGATGATCTTGAGATTCTTGATCTTACCACGGATCGATTTGAGCATGGTCGGACCGTCCATTTCCGGCATCACCACATCAGAGATGATCAGATCGACCTCATAATTGTGATCTTCGAGCACCCAGATCGCCTCTTCCCCGCTATCGGCTTCGAGCACTTCATAGCCGGTCGCCCGCAGCGCGCGAGCGGAGAAGGCACGGACGCTTTCCTCGTCTTCCACGAGCAGAATACGCTCGTGACCGGTTAGGTCCTTGGCTGGCACGGCGGCCGCAATAGCTGCCTTCTGCACTTCTTCAATCGTCGGTACATGACGCGGCAAGAAGATCTTGAAAGTCGTGCCCACGCCGACGGTCGAAACCGGATAGATAAAGCCTTCGGTCTGTTTGACGATGCCATAAACGGTCGACAGACCAAGCCCGGTGCCTTTGCCTAGTTCCTTGGTGGTGAAGAAAGGATCGAAAATCTTCTGCAGGATTTCCGGGCTCATACCGGTACCGGTATCTTCCACCTCGATGAGCACGTAATCGGCTGCCGGCATGCCTTCGTGGCGCATGGAAACAACGTCGATCTCGCCCACATTGCTGGTGCGAATTGTGATCGAGCCGCCATTTGGCATAGCGTCACGGGCGTTAACAACGAGATTGATAATAACCTGCTCTAGCTGCACCACGTCAGCGCGAACCGGCCAAATATCACGGCCATGATCGACGGCCAGCTGGTTCTTTTCGCCAATCATGCGCTTCAACAGCACCGTCAAATCATCAACGATCAGCGGCAATTCAAGCACCTGCGGCCGTAATGTCTGGCGGCGCGAGAAAGCCAAGAGCTGCCGGGTAAGACCGGCCGCGCGATTAGCGTTCTGCTTGATCTGCATCAGCTCATTAAAGGATGGATCGCCCAACTTGTGCTTGAGCAAGAGGAGATCGGAGAAGCCAATAATAGCGGTGAGGAGATTGTTAAAATCGTGGGCAATGCCGCCTGCCAACTGACCAATCGCCTGCATCTTCTGGCTTTGCGCAAACTGCGCTTCGAGCTTGCGCTGGTCCGTCATATCAAGCGCGTAGACGTTCACCTGTTCAGGCGAACCAGCACTGAGTTCCGAAGCGGAGATATAAAGGCGAACCGCGTGATCGCCTTCCATATTGAGCGTCGCATCTACAGGCTCGACGGCCGACCGCCCCGACATAGCGTCGGCAATGGCCTTCACCAGCTTGTCGCGGCTGGAGCCATCGACTAAGTCCACGACCGGATGCAGTTCCAGACTTTGCGCCTCCCCCGACCACTGGAAGATACGGCTGAATGGTGCATTGGTGCGGACAATCCGCCCTTCCCCATCAAGGGTCGCAATCGCAAATGGCGTATCGTTGAAGAAGCGCGAGAAGCGCACTTCAGCGGCGCGTAGCGCTTCTTCATTGTCTGGAGCACTGGAGCGATCGAGCACCAACGTGCGGGTTTCCCCGAGTTCGCCATCGGCCAAGCGCGCAGCACGGTGCAACAGACGCACCGGCAATGTCGTGCCATTGCGGCGCACGAAATCAATGTCGATGATCTCCGTGCGAATTTCGCCATCGCCACGACCACGCATCAGCAGCGACGCACCGTCTCCACGGACAATGTCCGATAGCGCCAACTGGCCGACATTAAACTCGGCCAAATCATAGCCCAGCCAATCCGCCAACGTCGAGTTGAGATACTGGATGCGGCCTTGGGCATCGGCAGAGAAGAAACCGGAAGGAGAGTGATCAAGATAGTCAATGGCGCGCTGCAGATCGCGGAACGCCGTCTCGTTGTTTTCGCGATCACGCGTAATGTCTTCTACCGACCAAGTGACTAAAGGCTTGGTCGTTTCGTCACTAGCAGGGAGCGGACGCACTGCGACACGATACCAGAAAACACGATTGGCTTCAGCCTGAGAACCACCGAGGCCACCCGGAATTCGAATGTCTTCGATGGCATTTCGGCCTTCCTTGGCAGCGCGCGACAGTCGGTAAACCGCCTCGCTCGCATCGGCATAACCCGCAAAAAGGCGCGGTACGCCAACAGGGACACCATTGGTGACGCCGCCGGGGAAACTACCATAATGATGGTTCACATATGAAATCTTGCCATCACGGTCAGCAATCAGCACGCCAAAGGGCATGCTATCGACCAGAGCATGATTGACGGTACGACGTTCTTCGGTTGAGGCGAAGCGGAAGAGATTGGCCGCAAGCCCGAACAGGAAAAACACACCCGCTACAGCTAGCAGCCCAACGAAACTCATCACAATCTCGGGCGATATGCGTTCCCCGAAGAGAGAAAACACAACCGCCGCCGCAATCAGCGCCGCGCCGAGTAGTATAACGCGCCACAATCCCGTTCCGCCACGCGCAGCGTCGAGGACGGGTTCGGGATAGCTATGCTCGCCGAGCGGCGTCCTTGCCATAATTACGTGCTCCAACGTCCCGAATCGAGACAATTAAAAAAGGATTAGCAAATGGGGGCCGGTGTTGGGAGCCCGAAGGAGTTAATCTTCATAGTCAATCTACCGCGTCGGACGCCAACCTCCACGCCGATTTTTCAGCCCCATCACGAAACCGATGACTTCAGCAACAGCCTTGAAGTGCTCGATTGGAATGGTTTCATCAAGATCCACAGTGGCATAGAGCGCGCGAGCGAGGGGTGGGTTTTCAACCACAGGCACGTCACTATCTTCGGCCAAGGCACGAATGCGCAGAGCAACGGCATCAACGCCCTTGGCGACGCAAATTGGCGCAGCCATCTTAGCATCGTATTTTAGCGCCACCGCAAAGTGCGTAGGGTTTGCGATAACCACGGTAGAATTAGGGACCTGCGCCATCATGCGCTTACGAGACCGTTCTTGCCGCAGCTGACGCAGGCGTCCCTTCACATGCGGATCGCCTTCCTGCTGCTTATACTCTTCGCGCGTTTCCTGAACGGACATCATCTGACGCTTCCACCACTTCTGACGCACGTAGAAGTAGTCCGCACCAGCGATAATCGTCACGACAATCAGAACTGCGCCGAGGATTTTCACGCCGAGTTCTTGAAAATCCAAGAGCATAACGAGCGGATCAGCGGTCATCATCGTGTCCAGTCGGTCGCGTTCCGGCCAACACACTGCCACCACGACGGCGCCAACAATGATGATTTTAAGGAGCCCCTTGCCGAAGTTCACCAGAGCTTCAGAAGAGAACAGGCGCTTTGCCCCTGCTAATGGAGAAATTTTGGATAGCTTGGGCGTGATGGGCTGCGCGGACCAAACCGGCTTGTGTTGTACCAAATTCGCCAGCACGCCGCAGGCAAACAGAATTATAAGCGGGATCAACATGACCCCGAGGACAGAATAAACTAAGCGACTGATGAAATCAGAAAAGCCAGCGGCACTGATGTCGATCTGATCAACGTTCATCAGGACAAGACTGAGTGACGTGTTGAGCTCGCTGGCAACCCAAGGCGAGACCGAGGCGAAGACGCCGGTGATGCCTATGAGCATAAACCAGGAGGTGACCTCCTGACTTTTCGCGACATCACCCTTTTTGTGTGCGTCATCGAGCTTTTTCTGGGAGGGGTCTTCGGTTTTGGAGTCTTTATCCTCGTCTGACATCTCTTAGCCTCGCCACATCGTCAGATGCTCTTCGAAGGCGGTGAGATACCAGCCCATCATCATCGAGAGGAGAAGGAAGAGGAGCAGGATGCCGACCAAGATATTGGCAGGCATAAGCACGAAATACACCTGCAACGCAGGCATGAGACGCGCGAGGATGCCCGAGCCAAGGTTAAAGACCAGGCCGAAAACGATGAACGGCGCTGCCATCTGTACGCCCACTGCGAAAGCACTCGCCACGGTTTGCAGGGCAAGCTGCATAAAGTCTTCAAACATCATCGGGGCAGATATGGAGAAGACGCCGTAGCTGTCATAAATCGCGGCAAGAGCAAGATGATGCAGGTCTGTCGAAAAGATGAGCGCCAAACCCAAAAAAGACAGAAAATTCGCAAACACGGCGCTTTGCGCACCAGCTTGGCCGGGGTCAGCTCCGAGCGCACCCGATAGACCCGTTTGGAACGCCACAATGGTCCCCGCCACTAGGGTTGCCATTGTCGTGATGCGAATAATCCCGCCGATTATCAGCCCAATAGCCAGTTCATGCAGCAACAGGCCGACGACAGCGCCTAAGTCAGTCGGCATAGCGGGAATGAGGGGACTAAGAAGGGGAAAAACCACAAACGTGAACGCTAGCGCAAAGCACAAGCGAAGCCGCATCGGGATGGTCTTCTCTCCGAGGGCAGGCATCAGCATCAGCAACGCACCGATGCGTGCGAACAAGACCATGAACGCAAAGGCCACATCTGGCAGCCAATTTAGGCTGACCGTCACCTCAGAACCCGACGATAATCATGTCGACGACTTTATCCATAAAGCCCGACATGGTCGCCCCCATAAAGGGCAGGATCAGCAACATGGTAAGGAACATCGCCACCACCTTCGGCACGAAGACGAGCGTTTGTTCTTGGATTTGCGTTAGCGCCTGGAAAAGCGCGATGACAACACCGACGGCAAGGCCAACAAGCATCAATGGTAGCGATACGATGAGCAAAGCCCAAATCGCTTGTTGAGCAATATCGAGTGTTTCTGCGCCAGACATGACAGGGTTCCGGTGGAATCAGGCCGTTAGGGTAGCGCAATTCGGGGTAGCCCGGCTCTGAATTTGGCCGGGCTCCCCAAAACTTAGTCTTAAATCGACATCCGCATGATTTCTTCGTAGGCGGAAATCACACGATCCCGAAGGGTGACCATGCTTTCAATAGCCATTTCGGTTTCAGAAAGCGCAGTCACCATATCGATGACATTCGCCTTGCCATTGACCATATCAATGGCCAGTGCATCCGAAGTCTGACCTTTGTCGAGCACGCTCTGAACATTGCTCGCCAGCATGGACGCAAAGTCGTTGCTCGGACCGAGGTTCGCCTGCAGATCGGTCATCGGCAGCGGCTGCATAGTAACGAGACGGCTAGCGTTGGTATAAGCGCTAGTTGCGGCATTTAGTGGGGTAGTAAGTGCCATAACAAAAGCTCCAATAAAAAGGGTTATTAACCGCCAAGAATGTCGAGGGTGCGCCCGAGCATCTGACGTGTGACCGTGACAACGTTGAGATTGGCTTCGTAGCTACGCTGCGCCTGCCTCATGTCCGCGGTCTCAATAATGCTGTTCACGTTTGGATACTGAACGTAGCCACTCTCATCTGCAGCAGGGTGACTTGGCTCGTAGCGTGGAATGAAGTCGGATTGGTCCAACGCCAACCGGCCAACCTCGACGATGCGTCCGCCCACTTCAGCATCAAAGCTAGCGTGGAATGTTGGGATCCGCCGACGATAGGGGTCCTCACCCGGCGCTTTGCCAGCCGAGTCCGCATTGGCGATATTCTCTGCTATGACGCGCATGCGCGCTGTCTGAGCATGCAGTCCAGTAGCGGCGATCTTGAGTGATGAATTAAAATCCATGATCTACCTCAAACGTTCTTACCCAGCGCCACGCGCAGGATACGGACCGACTTCTGATACAGCGACGTCGCCGCTTGGTAGTCCATCATGTTGGTTGTTACTTTCATCATCTCATCCTCGAGCGTGATCCCATTGCCCTCGGGTGTGACTTCGAAGTTTGCCATTCGCTGGGCTGCGAACTGACCGCCTTCTGAAGATGCAACGATGTGCATAGGCTGGGTTGCGATCGTGGAGATCGAAGCTGAACTCATTTGCTTTGCTCTTTTAGCAAAGTCATACTGCGCAAGATCTCGACCGCGATAACCGGGTGTTTCGGCATTCGCGACGTTCTCTGCGAGCAATCCTTGTCGGCTTTGATGCCAACGCATTTTATCGGTCAGTGCTGAAAACACCGGCATGTCCATCAGTCCCATTTCCCGACTCCGCAGTTGTTAATGGGCACTTCTTGCCGATTTTAGGGTTAACAAATGGTTAATTTTGGTCGCAAAATGCTTTGCTGACAGCAATATGCGGCAATAATTACCCATCAAAAGGCCGATCTTGCCCTTAAATACAAATCGGACTATCGCCTTACGTGCCTGACAAAATGGGAGTTTCGACCTTGCAGTTTATCACCAGCCTCTTCGGAGGCAGCGGCAATACGGTGGTTACCGCCGTGCTCGCGCTTGCCATCGTCCTCGTCCTTATTCTGCTGGTAAGCTGGCTACTCAAGTTCATCAGCAATGCATCAGGCAAAGCAGTACGCGGTCGCAACAAGCGACTCGCCGTCATCGACACGTTAAATGTTGATCAGAAAAGACAATTGCTCATTGTGCGCCGTGACGATGTCGAGCATCTCATCCTCATTGGTGGCACCCAGGACATCGTCGTAGAAGCGGGTTTTTCGGCGCCTGAACACCCAGTCGCGGTCCCTTCGCGACGCGGCTTGTCACCTTCAGCCGGGCGCCGAATGACACCCCCTGCCCAACCAACAGCATCGCCGGATGTCGCACAGACCGATTCTCCGGAGCCTCTAGTGACGGCCGCGCCAGGTACTGTACTTGAGCAGTTGCAACGTGCAGGTCACCCATCGGACAAGAAGGGTCATGTGTCGCTGCGCCACACCGGTCTTTTGCGCCCTGTCCGCAAGGGAGACGAAGATTCCACGTCGCAAACCTCGGATTATTCGACCGTTAAGGCTGTCGACTCAGATAAAGAAGGCGCTGACACCGATTTGGGCGGGAATGCGTCGCTTGATAATGACACTAAAAAAGATGCAAATCGCAGCTAAACCAGCACGCAGCTGGGGATGGAAAATCTGGCTGCCAGTGATCTTCGCTGGCAGCTTTTTAGTTGCCGCGACATCCACAGGCTACGCTCAAGACGTCTCGATAGACTTCGGGGACGAAACGACCCTCACGGAACGCGCTGTGCAGCTGATCGGCATGATCACACTGCTATCGCTAGCGCCCTCGATCCTCGTCATGGTGACGAGTTTCACGCGCATCGTTGTGGTACTTTCCCTTCTCCGCACAGCCATTGGCCTACAGACTGCGCCGCCGAACTCAGTGATGATCTCGCTGGCGCTCTTCTTGACACTTTTCATCATGCAACCGACGCTGCAGCAGTCTTACGACCAGGGCATAGCGCCACTGATGGCCGGTGAAATCGAGGTCGCCGAGGCCTTCGAGAGAAGTGCAGCACCGCTCCACGAGTTCATGCGCTTCAACGTGCGCGACAAAGACCTCTCTCTATTTTACGACCTAACGTCAGCCGAAGTCCCTGAAACCGTAGAAGAAATTCCTCTGCATCTGCTCGTGCCAGCGTTTATGATTTCTGAGTTGCGGCGGGCATTTGAAATCGGCTTCCTACTCTTCCTGCCCTTCGTCATCATCGACATGGTGGTCGCTTCAGTTCTGATGAGCATGGGTATGATGATGTTGCCGCCGGTAACGATCTCACTCCCCTTCAAACTCATTTTCTTCGTACTGGTCGACGGCTGGTATCTCGTTGCCGGGTCACTTGTTCGAAGTTTTGGCACGTAGCCAAGCCGAACCTTGGAATTTGTAACGCCGCGGCTTCACTGAAAGCCGCGGCGTTTTTTATTTCCTGTGTCAAACAACCGACGGCACGGTCACAGCCTTAGCGCTGGTCGGCGCCTTATCTGCTCATATTGGAGCACATCAAAGGGAGGCACGTGCTCGCCGCCCTAAAAGCCTAACTATGCGCTCAAAATGAAAACGCCGCGGCCTGGATTGAGGCCGCGGCGTTACTGGTTCAAGGTCGCTCGTTTAGCGCGACGCCATTCCTGCATCCACCTTGGTAGCGGTAGCAGGCGTCAAGGCCCCCTCCCCGCCATAGGTCTCGTGGTAAGAGGTCAGGAATGCTGTGAGACTATCAATCGCAGCAATTTCAGCCGCAACTTTCTTGAACTCCAGCGAGCTCGCTTGGATCGGGCCAGTGACATAATCGAACATCGCCCACTCTGGAGCACCGACCATTTCATCGCTGAACTTTGTCCGTAGACGCGATGCACCATAGTTATCGTTGGCCAAAACATAGCCAACGCCCGCCTTCACCAGGTTCAGACGCGCAGCCGCATCGAGCGGAGTGCCTTCGGGACGATTACCATAAATGGCTTCGATCATTTCGCCCGCTTGCGAATAACGCTTCGCTTTCCAATGCGCATCAATGCGGAGCATATCCACATCCTTGCCACTCAGCATGCGGACAAGATCGAGCGCCAGAACATCGCGCCCAGCATCGATCATGGCGCGCGCCTCCAGAATGCGGCGCTGGCGCTGCAGGCTATCCGGCAGGTCTGGCAATCGCGTATCGTTCAAGACGCGCATGGCATCCTGCGGACGACGGTCCGCCAGATAAATCACAGCAAGGTCCGTGCCCAGCTGAGCACGCGCAGCGCCGCGAAGTCGATTATCCAGCTGATACCGCAAGAGTTCGGCTGCCTGGGGAAGCAAATCCACCCGCACGAGACGACGCGCCAGATTGCGGATCATTTCGTCACCACGCGCGCCTGGCGGCGTCAGGTGCTGGAAGTCGTAGTATATGCTCAGGGCCTCGATCGGGCCGATGGAGTCGGCCACACCATTGAGATAGAGATCGCTGAACGTCTCCTGCGCTTCGTCTCGGAGCGCATTAAGCGTTGGACTCTCGTTGTAATGCGAGATCGCATTACGCACCGCCTCGAAACCGAGGCGATAATCCCCGTTACGGAAATACAAGCTTGCTAGCAGCGCCTGCATGTCCGCTTCTAGCCTGTCACCACGCCAAAGCATGATCTCCGACGAGAGCGTTTCTGTTGCCTTTGCAAGGTCCAGCCGCCCCTGCTTATCGAGCAATAGCAGCGTGCGATATACAGCTTCCGCACGGCTCGGACGCACCTCCGAAGCAATGACTTGACCGTAGATATCGAGCGCTTCTTCAGGGCGGTTCTTAAGCTCTGCCATGCGCGCAGTGGCGATGAGATAATTAGACGCCATCTGTTCAGGCAGCAGCGCAAAGTTTAAATCATCCAGCACAGATTCTGCGAGCACAGGGTCTTCTGCCTCTACCGCAGCGCGTGCTGTCGCCAATTGAAACTCGCGGCGAGCCCACTCGGGATAATTCTGCTGCACGGCTTGAGCATCGAGTGCATCGGAACGCGCGCCACGGAAATCACCCGCATTCGCTCGCGCGATAGTGCGCCAGAACTTGGCGTCGATATCTTGGTCGAGCGACGGCGAATTTAGAACGTTGAGCGCGTCGAGCGAGCGTTCAGCAAGGATGTTCGCTACAGCAGCCGTCGTCCGCATCTCGCGGGTCAACGCCTCGTCGACCTGTTCCTCTTCAAGCAGACGGATGACCCCAAGAGCTTCCTCTGCGAACTGGTTGGCGATGTAATACTGCGAAAGGTTAAGACGCGCCGCGTCACGCTCCGCGCCCTGCGTCAATGCCGCAGCCATTTCCAGTCGATCGCGCTGCTCGGTGAACACGAAGGGATCTTTATGTTCGAGCGTACCGAAATCGATAAACCCACTGCGGTCCATGACTTCGCTGGTCGTTCCGATATTCCGGAGCGTATCAAGCGCCGAAACGGTCAATCCAGTCGCCTCGGAGACAACCGCATAACTATCCTCAAGCGCAACCGTCACAGTGGACGACTTCGGCTTGACGACCAGACCATGCACACTGCGCAGTGCAGTGAAATCAACATAGTCCAGTGTGCGCGTTAAACCGCGCGCTGGTGGATAGGCCGTAACGACGGATAGCGTATCGCCCACAATCGGGTCTTGAAACTGGTGGATACGTCCCGGGCGCGCGATATCAGCCACCATTTCGAACGATCCAATATCGTCGCGACGACGGCTGAGTGCCATTGGCTCAGTCGGGCTCAGCATCATGTCACCAAGCGACAATACCCATGCCATGCCTTCCGAGCCGATAGTCGCGAGGCGCTCCTGGGAAAGATCCAATCGGACGATTTGCGTGTCACCAGATGTCAACACAGCATAGTCGTCGGTAATAGCCTCGAGGTCAGATGAGTACGCCGGCGTACCTATGCCCGAGACGGTATCAAAAATGAGCCACACACTGTCGCCGCGACGGAATACCGCCGCCGGAATATCTCTCTCAAACGGAAAGACGACACGTACCGTGTTGCCCAGCACGTTAACATACGGCGTGATCGTCTCGGCCGGAGTTGCCTGCAACGCCGAGATAGTCGGCTCTGGCGGACGTGACGCCTCCGCCTCTGCCTGCGCATTTTTTGCCGCCTCATCGGCGAGCGCGGTCGCCGTCAACGCAGGCAGATCAATACCACCCGTGTCGATATCCAAGACATACTGGCTGGACGAAATGGCATAGAACCGAGGCTCAACACCTTCGGCGAAACGGAGTGACGCGACCGAACCGTCAAGCGAATAGCCCGTAGCAATCGAGGCCAGTTGCTCGGGGAGTTGGTCGATAATTTGAGAAACATCGATCTCAACTGGCCATTCAAAATTGATAGCACCCAGCTCGCCTTTCTGAACGAAGTTAGCGTCAGTGGGCACGGACCAGTCGAATTGAATACGTGTAAAGGTAGCGGCATTACCAATGCGCACTTTAGCGGTTGGATTGAGCTCCGCAGCCATGCGGGCCTTACGGTCTTGTTCCGCCTTCACCGCAGCCTGGCGGGCACGCTCGGCCAACTCGTCCACAATCTCTTGCGGGAGTGGTGGCGGCATCCCCTGCCAACTGGAGGGCATGAGATCGACGAAAAGCTTCTCGCCCGCCTCTATGTGATTGAAGTGGTAGGTATTTTTTAGTCCAACTCGCAGACCGCGTCGGTCGGGATCGACCCGCGCCACAGAAAGGTAGTTTGGCATAGTGGTGCCGACATCGGGCAGCACTAAATCGACCTGTTCTTCAAACTGAATCGAGAGCACGCCATTATCGATTTTCATCGAGTATGCAGGCAATGCATCCAAGTTTGGAAAGCTGAGTATGAGGCGGGCAAAGCCATCTTCTTCAGTGGCGAATAACTGCCCCTTTTCTTGGGCCCATGCGGAAGAAGCTACCATTTGGCAGCTTAAAGCCACAGTAGCTAAAAGGAGGTACTTCGTCCCCTTGGGACTCTTCTTAATAGCGCTCTTCACCGGCCTTCTGCCCGTCCGACGCCAAAACGCGTTCATGAACAAGGCTACTGCCAGGCACCTCATGAACGCGAGGCTTTCCATAACTGACCCGCCGCATACACGACGGGCCTGTTATATCTACCTAGCGCTACTTAACAGCAGCCTAAGCCATTCACCGCTATTGACCAACAATCTGTGGTAAAGCAGCCAGATCGTCGACTGACATCTGTTCAGCTGGCTCAGTGGTATCCGTCGCCATGCGCACGGTCAGCTCTTGGGCACGCGCAGTCGTCATCGCAGCCATAATCGGAGCCATCTTACGCGGCGTCATCATCTTCGCCACGCGGAACAGGACTTCCATATCCAGCTCATCAAAGATAGCTGCAGCATCCTTCGGCTTCATGGTGCCGTACATAGCGACTAGAGCGCCGAACTGACCTTCTTCCATAGCCTTGCGCTCTTCCACCAAGGACGAGATTTGGGTCTCGATGGACTGCAAGGTCTGCTGACGCTCTTCAATGCGCTTTTCAGCTGCTTCAACAAGTGCCGCACGCATAGCGAGCTCTTGCTCATAAGTCTGGAGCTCGGTGCGACGCTCGGTCAAACGCTCAGTGATCACGCCTTCGGTGCTCTGTACACCGCCATCAACCAGCGGCACGGCACCAGTTGGCGTTAACAACTGCGCCTTTGCATCAAGCATTGGCGGGCAATCTGCCGAAATCACTAGCAAAGCACCAGGAGCCGCGTCTTCGGACCCATCTGCCGGAACTGGAGCACATGCGTTATCCAAGGCGACTGGGTTCGACAAGGTAAGATCGGTAACCGCAGCTTCGCCGGTAGGAGTGCCCGACGGAGCCATAGTTGGAGCACCGTCAGCGAGAGTCGGCGACATATCGTCAATCGTCGGCTGATCAGAGAGGGTAACAGTCTGATCGGCCAAGGTTGTTCCAAGCGCGGTAGACGCGCCTTCACCATCAGCTGCAGCCACCCCCGACACTCCAGTCAAGACGTAGCCGCCTGAGCTTACAAGCCCAATAGTCTTGAAGACCAGAAGCGCCGAGATTGAAACAATAACAACTGGGAGAAGGCGGATTTTAGTCACGCAGCGACTCCACGGTTACGAACGCGAGCCTGCAGTTGATCAAGTGCCGACTGCACCTTGTTGGCCACGGGCTGCTCAACCTGCACAGAAGGCTCTTCAGCCTGAGCATTGCGAGCAACACTTGTGATACGGGCAATGCGCTCCATGAGAACATTACCGGCATTAACGTGGTTCGCCAGTTCGATGCCAAAACGCTCAGCTTCCTGCAGACGCGAGGAAAGCTGGTTGTCAGCCTCAACCGCAGTACCCTTCAGCTCTTTAATTGCCTGATTGGCGAGATTGGTCGCAGCAACAAGATCTGCAACCATTTGACGAAGCGCGTCACGATCCTGATGCAAACGCTTCAGGCGCTGGTTCAGAACGACACAGTAACCGATCGTCAGCAGCAAAAGTACAGCGACAGACCCTTCAACGATCACACCCAGTGGTAGGCCGAACATCAGCGCTGCTCCATCTTCTCATCAATAGCTTCAAAGGCGGCCATGGTGACCTTTGGCGGATTTAACGGGCGCGCGACGCGCACCGATACTTGGTTACCGATATGCCCCATGATGGCTTCGGTGAGTTCGACATCACCACAACGCAACCGGATCGGGTCGCTCGGCGTGCGGTCAAACATCAATGTATGGCCAGGCTTGATGTTGAGAACCTTGGCAAGCGGTAGTCTCTGCTCATGCAGCACCGCCTCCACTTCAACATCGGCCTGATAAATCTCTGACGCGAGGTGACCTTCCCAGATCGGATCGCGGCCGAATTTTTCACCCATGAACATCTGCAACAGCTGATCACGGATAGGCTCGATGGTCGCGTATGGCAGCAGGATTTCAACCTTACCGCCGCGATCATCCATCTCGATACGAAGTTCGATCAGAATGGCCGCATTGGCCGGACGGGAAATCGCAGCAAAGCGCGGATTGGTCTCCATGCGCTCAAGCTTAAAATTCACCTGCGTTACCGGCTCAAAAGCGCGATGCGTATCTTCAAGAATGACCTCGATCATCCGGCGCGCCAACGCCAGTTCGATCGTTGTATAAGGCCGCCCCTCAACACGGATATTGCCACCTACACGACGCCCGCCCAACAACACATCAATCATCGAATAGATGAGGTTGGAGTCGACCGTTAGCAGGCCATAATTTTCCCACTCTTCCGCTTTGATGACCGACAAAATGGCCGGCAGCGGAATGGAGTTCAGATAGTCGCCGAAGCGCACGGACGAGATCGAGTCCATGGTCACTTCAACGTTGTCAGACGTAAAGTTGCGCAGCGAAGTCGTCGACAAGCGCACAAGGCGATCGAAGACGATTTCAAGCATCGGCAGGCGCTCGTAGGAGACCAGAGCCGAATTGATAAGCGCCTGAACGCCTGTCAGCTCAACATCACTGCCCGCACTCGCATCAAAACCGAGGAGACTGTCGATTTCGTCCTGATTAAGAACGCGATCAACACCACCGTCTGGCTCACCAGCCGCAGCTTCAAGCATTGCGGCCCATTCAGCAGCAGCGGCCGCAGCGCGCTGCTCTTCAGTCATATCTTCGTCAGAAGGCGGCGGTGGTGGCGTGGACAGACTGTCCAGGTCATCAAGGCCCCATTCGTCGTTGAGTTTATCGTCGTCGCCCGGACCAGCCATTACTGCACCAGAATTTCTTTGAAGAGAATGCTCTCAACCTCAGCCGGATAGATGGCCAGATTAACGCGACGCAACAGTTCTTCCTTGAGACGATAAATGCCCGCCGAGCCCTCTAGATCGCTTTTACGCAGCTCGCGCAGATAGACTTGGAACGCATCGACAACCTTCGCGAGGCGCGGCTGAATCTGCGTCATCATTTCTTCATTGGCTACTTCAAGCGCGATCGACAGCTTCATATAGGCCGGACCACTTCCCGCAGAATTCAAATTCACGGTCATCGGTGGCAGGTTAAAAATGAAGGTGTCTCGTGCAACTACGGGCGCCTCACCCTGAGCTGAGCCATTTGAGCTACTCAGGAAGAAGTAGAGGCCACCACCGCCAAGCAGCAGAGCCAAAATCGCCGCAGCGATAATAATCAAGAGTTTCGGGGGGCGCTTCTTTACAGGCGCGTCTGTACCAATTTCAGCTTCCGCAGCCATAGTTTTGCCCTACCAAAAGTCTGCATCACAAGACGATTCCGGATGCCCTCTCAGCTAATGCCCAGGTGGTTAACGAAACCTTAACAAACCTCTAAACCGGCATTTTTTGCCGGGTAAGTTTTACCTAGGTGATAGTTCTTTAGCGGCAAGATTTTCACACACGTTAGTCACCAAACCCTTGGAAACGCTAGCGCCAATCAGTTGGCATGGTTTCTGCAAGGTTAACGGCGAGGCCCTGCTTGGGGAAGTAAGGCTTCGGGACTAACGGGGATCTAAATGATTGAAAACGCACAACTGATCAGCCTGTCGAGGCAAATCGCACTGCAGCGCCGCATGGATGTGATGGCCAACAATATGGCCAACATCAACACGACAGGGTTCAAAGGAGAGAATATTCTCTTCGAAGAATACCTTATGCCAGTCGCGCGCCACAACGACTTCCCCACACTCGATCAGCCTCTTTCTTACGTTCAGGACTGGGCCACAGTTCATGACATGAGCGCTGGCGCTTTCATGAACACCGGCAACGACCTGGACGTAGCGCTGAATGGCGAAGGCTTCTTTGCTGTCGAAACGCCTGCAGGTGAACGATACACCCGCGCAGGGTCATTCCAGTTGAGCAACACTGGCGTCCTGGTCGACCTGTCGGGCAATCCAGTTATGGGCGTTGGCGGCCAGTTCCAGTTTGGCCCTGAAGAGATCGGCATCACCATCAGCCAAGACGGCACCGTATCGTCCAGCGCCGGTGTTAAGGGTCAGCTGCGTATCGTTGAGTTCGCAAACACCGAAGAGCTCGTACGCTCGGGCGACAATCTGTTCGCTGGTGGCACCCCACTCGAAGCAACAACGACCGTTGCTATGCAAGGTTACCTCGAACGCTCCAACGTCTCGGGCATCTCCGAGATGGCCGACATGATCCGCATCACGCGCTCTTACGAGAGCATCTCAAGCCTTACCAAAAAACACGACGACATGCGCCGTGACGCCATCCAGCGTCTCGGAAGCGCACAAGCATAATTCGGAGAGCCTGCCATGAAAGCACTATATATCGCATCGACCGGCATGGGCGCTCAGGAGCGCAACGTCGAAGTCATCTCAAACAACATCGCGAACATGCGCACCACTGGCTACAAGCGCCAGCGCGCAGAATTCCAGGACCTGCTCTACCAACAAATCAGCCGCGCCGGCTCGCAGACCTCAAGCCAGGGCAACATGATCCCGGCAGGCCTCGAAATCGGTTCGGGCGTTCGCACCGTGGCGACCCCACGCGTGATGAGCCAGGGTTCGGTCAACCCGACTGAGCGTGAACTCGACGTCGCTGTCCGCGGCGAAGGTTTCTTCCAGATCGCCCTGCCAGATGGCCGCACCGCATACAGCCGCGACGGCTCGTTCGAACGGGATGCTGAAGGCAATCTCGTAACCTCCAATGGCTACCTCGTTCAGCCGGGCATCAACATCCCAGCCAACGCTCGTAGCGTTTCGATCTCGCCAGACGGCACCATCGAAGCCTTTATCGGTACAGATGGCCTTCCAACCCAACTCGGCCAGCTTCAGCTTGCTCGCTTCGTGAACAAGTCTGGCCTTGAATCGATGGGCGACAACCTCTTCCTCGAAACCGCGGCCAGCGGCGAAGCGCAGATCAGCGTTCCGAACGTCGATGGGTACGGCGACTTGATGCAGGCCTATTTGGAAATGGCAAACGTCAACTCGGTGACCGAAATTTCCGATCTGATCGCAGCGCAGCGCGCGTACGAAATGAACGCCCGCGTCATTTCTGGCGCTGACGAAATGATGCAAGCGACTAGCCAGCTCACCTAATGAGGATCACGGGAATGTCCGCACTTCGCTCTGTTACCTTGGCATTGAGTGTCGCGCTTTCATGCAGCTGCGCCTTTGCGATGCCGCTTATGAAGTCCGACGTTACGATATCGAGCGCCATCGTGACCTTTGGCGATATGTTCGACAACGCCGGAGCAGACGCAGAAAAAGCGCTGTTCCGTGCGCCCAACCCAGGAACGACTGGCGATGTCGACGTAAACACCGTTCGTCAAGCCGCCAAGCGTATCGGCGTTCCCGTGTTTGATACCAATGGACTGGAGCAGGTGCGGGTCTCAAGATCTTATAGCCTTGTAGACCAAGCGATGCTCACGGAGCTGATTGAAGCTGACCTGCGCCAGAAGGGTGTCGTTACCGGCCAAATGCAGGTGCAGGCCCATTTCAACGAAGGCTTCGAGCCAATCAAGGCTGCCGATAGCTTTCAGCCC
This sequence comes from Devosia sp. MC1541, assembly GCF_012847305.1. Lineage (NCBI taxonomy): Bacteria > Pseudomonadati > Pseudomonadota > Alphaproteobacteria > Hyphomicrobiales > Devosiaceae > Devosia > Devosia sp. MC1541. The sequence continues at coordinate 191,358 of NZ_JABBDZ010000005.1, read as the reverse complement.
GCCAAGCTGGATGCCCTGCGCTACCTGCCGGGCAGCAGCAGCTTCACAGCGCGCTACATCATCGATGGCGTCGGCAGCGCATTCACCTTGTCAGGCACGCTGGACCTGCTGATCGAGGCACCGCACTTGGTCGCGGCTCTCCCCGCAGGGGCAGTTCTGGCACCAGAGCATATTTCTATGCGCCCGATTTCTGTCAAGCAGGCCGACGCTCAGGGCATTCCCCACTATGATCAGCTTATCGGCAAGGCGCTCAACCGTCCAAGCCGCGACGGCATGCTGCTGCGTGCAACCGATGTTAGCGTGCCGCTGACAATCGCCAAGAACGACCTCGTTACGATCGTCTTCAATCAGGGCCCAATGACTTTGACCGTAAAAGGCCAAGCCATCACCAGCGCTGCCCAAGGCGAGGCAGTACAAGTCCTTAATCTAGCTTCTAGGCGCATCATCAGCGCCACCGCAATCTCCCCCGGGGCCGTGGCCGTATCCACCGCACCAATGAATATTGCCGGCCTCTAATTCGGGATAGATGAAAATGAACTTCACCAAAACCATCACTTTCGTTGCCCTCGCAGCATCCCTTGCCGCATGCGCCACCACCGATAAGCTCGCGCAGGTTGGCCAGGCCCCAGCGCTCACGCAAATCGCCGATCCAACAACGACCGCGGGCTACCAGCCTGTGCGCATGCCGATGCCCGAGCCGCTCGCTGACACCTATCAGCCGAACTCTCTCTACCGCACTTCGGCCAAGGGCTTTTTCAAGGACGAACGTGCCCACCGCGTCGGCGATATCCTTACCGTACAGGTGACGATCAACGACAACGCGCAGTTCAACAACCAGACGCAGCGCGCTCGCAACTCGAGCAATAGCGCTGGCATGGGCGGCATTCTTGGCTCCGCAGTGAACACTGCCTTTGCAAGCGGCACCGTCCCGATCGATGCGGAAAACGCTGTCGACTTCAACTCGGGCCTGCGCGACACCGGTTCGGGCTCAGTCAACCGCAAGGAAACGCTGACGACCTCAGTTGCAGCTGTCGTCACGCAGGTTCTGCCAAACGGCAATCTGGTGATCGAGGGCCGTCAAGAAGTTCGCGTCAACTTTGAAGTCCGCGACCTCATCGTCGCCGGTATCGTTCGCCCATCCGACATTCAGGCCAATAACACGATCCCATCGACCAAAATCGCTGAAGCCCGCATTTCCTACGGTGGCCGCGGACAGATCACCGATGTCCAGCAGTCTCGCTATGGCCAGCAGGTCCTCGACGCCATCCTGCCGTTCTAATCCATCCCCGACAGTGTCCTCCCCGGACACTGTCAATCCCCGGCCTGCCGCATGTCAGGCCAGTCCAATCTGTAAGTTTGGACATCCCAAGGCGCAGCTTCCCCGGCTGCGCCTTTTCTTTTTTGCCCAGCGCCCCCGCTCTTGATGCCAGCCTCAGCATATGAAAATGCTTGGCCAACACTGGAGCCTTTCATGACCTTTGCCAAACTTGACGATCTGGGCCGCAAGCTCGAAGCGCTTGAACACGCCCTCTCCATTCTGGGCGCCGATGAGGCAACTCATATGGCCATTGGCGGCGGCGAGAAGCGCGCTGATGCCGTCTCGACCCTTGCGGGCATGCACCACGCCCAAGCCACTGCCCCACATATCCGCGACTGGATTGAAACCGCCAAGGCCGAGGACCTCGCTGCCGACCAACGGCTCGCCGTCGAAGAGTTTGAGCGCGACTATGTAAAGGCGACCTGCCTGCCGACGGAGTTCGTTGAACGCTCCTCAAGCGCCAGCATGCGCTCTGAACAGCTCTGGCGCGAGCTGCGCGCTAAGGGCGACTGGAAGGGGTTTGAACCTGCACTGCAGGGCGTGGTCGACATTGCCCGTGAGGAAGCTGCACTCCGTTCGGAAGCAACCGGGTTAGCGCCGTATGATGCGCTGATGGACAAATACGACCCGGGCAATCGCGCCGCCGATATCGACGCTGTATTTGCCGATCTCAAAAACTTCCTCAAGGCCTTCATTCCCACCGCACTTGACGCCCAAGAGGCCCGCCTCGCCAAGCGACCACGCAAGGCGCTCAACGCCCCATACTCAATCGAGAAACAGCGCGAGTTGGGCCTTGCGGCCATGCAGGCGGTCGGCTTTGACTTCAATCACGGCTCACTTGCCGTATCGCATCACCCCTTCTGTGGCGGCGTACCGACCGACGTCCGCATGACCACACGCTACCGCACGGACGAATTCCTGACTTCACTCATGGGCGTTCTACACGAGACCGGCCACGCGCTTTACGAGCAAGGCCTACCGAAGAACTGGTCGCATTGGTCGCTTGGCAAGGCGCGCGGCATGGGAATCCACGAAAGCCAGAGCCTGTTCGTGGAAATGCAACTCGCCCGCAGCCCTGAATTCTGGCAATTCGCCATGCCACTCGTCACTCAACACCTCGGCGCAGACGCGCTGCCGGGTTGGGACATTGACGATGTTCTAACCGAAGTGAATTTCGTGGAGCGTGGCTATATCCGCGTGGACGCCGACGAGGTGACCTATCCGCTCCACGTCATTCTCCGCTACGACCTGGAGAAGGAGCTGATTGCAGGCACGCTGCAGGTGAAAGATATTCCCGAGGCTTGGGACGCCAAGATGCAGGACTACTTAGGCCTCTCGACCATAGACAACCCCAAGGACGGACCGATGCAGGACGTTCACTGGCCGAGCGGTGGCTTTGGCTATTTCCCGAGCTATACGCTGGGCGCCATGACAGCCGCACAACTGGCCAGCGCTATGCGCAAGGACCTGCCCAATATGAGCGCCGACATTGCCAAAGGCGACTTCTCGGCGATCAATCAATGGCGGGCAGACAAGATTTGGAGCCAAGCCTCCCGCTATTCGACGCCTGACTTGATCACCAAGGCGACGGGAGAAAAGCTCAATGCAGATTATTTCAAATCACACCTAAAGAGCCGCTACGCAGGCTAACGCCCTGCCCGCGCGAAAATATCAGAGCCAGAAGTCGGCGAAACCCTCGCCGACTTTTTTCTTGGGTGAATGATTTCTGAATTTGCGCTTCAGCGGCCGTTCCAAATCGCCCTCGTAAAAAGGTCCCATCAACAACGCGACCGGAGGGGTCGCAAAACGAGGAGACCTAAAATGATCCGCACTTTCATCATCACCACCATCGCCGCAGCGACACTCGCAACCGTAGCAGCTCCCGCCATGGCAAATGGCATCTCGATCTCACAGTACGGTTACGGCAATGCCGTTGGCGGCGGTCAGACTGGCTGGAACAACTTCTTCGCAGGCTACCAGAACGGCGCTTGGAATGAGGCGGTTAGCTCGCAGAACGGCGGTAACAATGTGTCCGCTATCGGTCAGGACGGCTACGACAACTACGGCGACATCTCTCAGCAGGGCTGGAACAATCAGGCGGGCGTCGGCCAGTTCGGCACCAACCACACCAGCGTCATCACACAAGACGGTAATGGCAACGTCGCCGCAGGCGTGCAGGTTGGCAATGGCTGCAATGCCAATGTCGTGCAGCACGGCTCGAACAATGTCAGCGCCTTTGTGCAGGCTTGCCCATAACACCGATAAACCAATGAATTGGGCCGGCGCTGTCGGCCCTCATGCTTTTGAGGAGGAAAGAATGACACACTCTGTTATCCGCATCGCGACCCTAGCCGTCATTGGCTGTGTTGCCGCGAGCGCCTTTGCCAACCAGCCACCAGTTAACACCGGCATCAGCTGCGGCATCCATGCCAGCACAGAACGCGGCATGAAATCGCTTGAAGCCGTTGTTTTTAGCCCCGAGACCATCAGCGGCGAATATCGCCTGTCGATGAAGGGATCAGGCGGGTCGGGCTCGACAAATATCAACCAGGGCGGCGGCTTCACTGCCCCCAAAGCACAGACAATCACCATCAGCAAAGTGACGGTCAGTGCCGATGCCAAACTGAACATCGACTTCACTATCACAGCCAAGGGCGTGACCTATGATTGCTCGAACACCATCAGCTACCAAAGCTAATCGTTTGAACGCTATTGCTTTTATGCCCCGGCCTCGTCCGGGGTATTTTTATTTCAAATTCGACATGATTAACGCTGTCTGAACGAGCTCTTCCTGCGCCGTTCAGTTGGTCCTCGCTAATCTCGTCTCATCAGCTGGAACACCAGCACTGGGAACGCAAACACTGAGGAGACTAAAATGACCAAGACCTTCACCAAGATCATCGCCGCCACCGCAACAGCCGCTATTCTGGCTCTTAGCGCCGCACCAACACAGGCCGCAGGTCAGATTTCGTTTGGCTTCGCCCCAACCGACCCAGACCAGGCCCAAGCGCTTGGCGTCGGCCTCCAGCTCGTCTCGCTGTTTCAGGGCATGTCCGGCACCGGCGCAAATGTCTACCAGAACGGCTCGGGCAATGCCGCAGGCGGCTCGCAGAACGGCTCTGGCAATCACGGCCTGATCTGGCAAGAAGGGAATGGCCATAACGGCACTATTCACCAGAACGGCTATGGCAATAGCTGCGGCCTATTCCAGTTCGGCAATGCCACCAACGGTCAGTGCCTGCAGAACGGAGATGGCCAATCGGGCATCACCACCGTCTTCGGTTTTTAAGGCCCTCCATCAGCACGACCCAAGAGCGGAGCCCCGGCTCCGCTTTTTGCTGTTTGGCGGACAGAAACAAAAAAGCCCGCATCTCTGCGGGCTTCTGTAAAATTCTTTATTCGTCGCGATAAACCTTTTCGCGGCGTTCGTGCAGCTCTTGAGCTTCAAGACTTAAGGTCGCTGTCGGACGAGCGTCCAAGCGCGCTATGCCGATAGGGTCACCAGTCTCTTCGCAATAGCCATAAGTGCCATCATCGATGCGCTTGAGCGCCGAGTCGATCTTGGCGATCAGCTTACGCTGTCGATCACGCGTACGCAGCTCAAGCGAGCGATCGCTCTCTGAACTGGCGCGATCGGCCATATCAGGATGGTTCTGGCTCTCTTCCTGCAAGGTCTCGAGCGTTGCGCGGCTTTCGCGCAAAATTTCATCCTTCCAAGCGTTCAACTTCGCCCGAAAATACTCCCGCTGGCGCGGGTTCATGAAAGGCTCGTCCTCGCTGGGTCGATAGTCCGTAAGTTCAACCGAAGACATCAGCAGACTCAACTCCAATGCGCTCTTATGGGCGGCCTATATATTCGGCTGAGTCGAACCCCGCAAGCATACAAAGCAGATTCGAGCATGATGACCGGCGGCAGGACAATGCCGATCACCGCAAAACCATTAGAAAATCAGGGAAAATATAACATCCCGACCCGAACTAAAGTGTCGGGAAACGGCCAGACTTTGCCAATTCAACGAGTACTCTGAGCTCAATTTCATCCAGAACAGCATCGAGATCTGGGTCAACCTTATCGCGCAACGTTGAGAGTTGTTGGCTCATGGCATCTAAACGAGACGGTGAAACATCACCCAACAATAGGTCTGCCTTCATACCCTCAAGTAGGTCCAACAAAGCAGCCCCACGTTTAACTGCGCGACGGCGGCCCTCATTAACGTCACCAATGCCCTGCAGCGCCAGAATTGAACCAACGCCCATCACTGCAGAAGCAGGAGGCGCTTGTTTAATCCGTCCCACACCGCCCTGACCGGTCGGAGCAAAAACAGCGCCCGCCCCCGCTTTCGACAAAGCGCCGCGGTTGGACACAGACCCAGACCTATTTGAACCCTCGATGCGCAAGCGAATGACTCACCGTGACGAAACCTACACCGGCAAAATCTGCCCACAGCAGTTAACGAATGGTTAAAATGCTCGGCAAGAATTGCTTATCACCTTCTCAAATGGCGAATAAACCGCCCGAGCACGAACCATTTACTCTTTAGAAACATATGGATAGAGGGCAAAAACATAAACTGGCACGGTTCTCGCATTTACCTTTCCGACTGGCTCCGCAGATCTTGCACGGCGCCAACCCTCGGGGAATGAAATGCAGTACCGTCTGGTCCGATCGATTATAGCCGCAACACTCACCGCCGCCTTGGCCTTGAGCCCACTTGCGCCCGTAACCGCCGCCCCTGCGCGCATTAAAGACATTGTCGACATGGAAGGCATCCGCGAGAACCAACTCGTGGGTTATGGCCTCGTTGTCGGCCTCAATGGCACCGGCGACAGGCTCAACAATTCCCCATTCACCAAGCAGTCTCTGCAATCGATGCTCGAACGCATGGGCGTGAATACGCAGGGCGAGAACGTGCGTACTGCGAACGTAGCAGCGGTCATGGTCACAGCCAATCTGCCGCCATTCGGCACACAGGGCACGCGCATCGACGTCAGCGTTGCTGCCATGGGCGACTCGCGGAGCCTCCAAGGCGGCACCCTGCTGGTCACCCCTCTCGTTGGCGCCGACGGTGAAGTCTACGCCATCGCGCAGGGCCCGGTGTTGATCAACGGCTTTGAAGCCACTGGCGACGCTGCCCGTGTTATCTCAGGCGTACCAACCACAGGCCGTATCGCCTCTGGTGGTTTGATTGAGCGTGAGATCGATTTCCATCTTGGCTCTCAAAACTCTGTACGCTTGGCTCTCCGCAACCCCGACCTCACCACGTCTCGTCGTATCGCCTTGGCGGTCAACGACTTCATCGGCGTGCCAACTGCGGTGCCTGAAGATCCATCAACCGTGCGTCTAACGCTGCCACCGGGCTTCAACGGCAACATCGTGGACCTGCTGACCGATATCGAGCAGTTGATCGTGCAGACCGACCAGTCAGCAAAGATCGTGATCGACGAAAACTCTGGCATCATTGTTGTCGGCAAGGACGTTCGCGTCTCCAGCGTAGCGGTTGCACAGTCAAATTTGACAGTGACTATCGCTGAAAACCCTCAGGTCGTGCAGCCTGCCCCGTTCTCAGATGGACAAACCGCTGTTGAACCCAACACCGATCTGCAGGTCACCCAAACGGACTCTGCGCTCCAAGTGGTGGACCAGTCCGTGACCCTGCAAGAACTCGTCGATGGCCTAAACGCTCTTGGAATTGCCCCTCGAGATCTCATCGCCATCCTTCAGGCAATCAAAGCGACTGGCGCACTTCAAGCCGAAATTCAGGTGCTCTAATGGACGCGATTACCAACTCCACGCTCAAGCAAAGTCCTCAGTACGCAGCCTTCCGCCAGCAGGCCGAAGAGCTTGAAGGGGTCTTCCTGACCCAGCTGACCAAAGCCATGTTCGAAACCGTACAAAGCGACGAAGGCATGGGCGGCGGCAGCTTCGGTGAAGATACCTGGCGCGGCATGCAAGCAGAAGAGTTCGCCAATGCCATCGCTCAAAACGGTGGAATTGGTCTCGCTGATCAGATCGTCGCGCAGCTTTTGAGCCAGCAAGAAGCCAATTCTAACCCAATCAATATTGTTTCCGGCATCGGAGCCTACCAGAAATGACCGCAGCGTCCCGTTTGGCAGAATTAGACAGCCTAGATCCTCTCGATCTCTGCGTACGCGCCGAGGCCTCTCTGTCGTCACTGGTCGACGTGATGAACAAAGAAACCACGCTGCTCCGTGCCGGTCACTTGCGCGAAGCCGGTCAGCTCACGCCAGAGAAGACTGCCCTCGCGCAGGACTACGTTGGCTTTGCGCGCGCTATCCAGCGCCAGAACGCCCGTATCGTTGCTGAAGCGCCAGATGCATTGCGTCGTTTGCAAAATGGCCACGAAAGCTTGGCCACACAAATGGCCGAGAACTTGCGCGTTCTCGCGACCGCAAAATCCGTCACCGAAGATGTGCTAACCGACGTGTCCAAAGCCGTTGGTCAGCAGGAACGTACCCGGACCTATGACATGAGCGGAACCATCACACTCGATCCAGAAAGCGCTGCGCGCGGCATCGCCGTCAACCGCGCACTCTAGCGTCGAGCCGCCTCCCATACATTGGTTGCAAATAGGTTTTGCAACCAATGACCTAGCCATACGTTTCTGGTGCAGTAGGCAGCATTGGAGATCACGATGGCCTCGACCATTGTCGTTCGCGGCTCTACGGGCACGACAACCAATCCAGATCAGCGGCAGCGCTTGATTGAACATCAGGCGGCGAGCAGTAGTCGATACGCCGGTCCACGCACGGAAAGTACGGGACTAAGGCACAATCCTCCGCAGTCAACTCCTGTGGGCCAGATGCTAGGCCGACCTCTTCTCGATGGAGAAGCTGGTTTCACCACATCATTGCTCGCGCAGAGAATGACGGGCGAACGGCGGAAATACGCACAGTCCAGCGCCCCCTCGTCTCCCGATGCACCACAAATGCGCTTAAGAGACATTCTCGTTTAACTCGATATGCCGACAACGTTTTATCTGAAATTTGATTTGATTTGTGACCGCGGTGTAAGCGGAACACCGTAGTCGGCTCTTAAGCCCAGTTTACGCCCCTCAAGATCAGCATGAGCGCACCTCAGGAAGAGGTATCTCAAGCGTACCCTAGAAAGTGGCCTGATCATGAGTGACATTTCTTTATCAAAAGCCGTTCGCAGGAATCTGCTTTCCCTCCAAAATACCGCTCAACTGATGGAGAAGACCCAACAGCGCCTGGCGACAGGCAACAAGGTCAATTCCGCTCTGGACAACCCCTCCAACTTCTTCACGGCCTCAGCGCTGAATAGCCGCGCGGCTGATATGAGCAATCTTCTCGACTCTATGGCCTCCGGCATCAAAGTGATCGAGGCCGCTAACAATGGCTTGACTGCTCTGACCAAGAATTTGGAGTCCATGCAGTCGACCCTGCCGCAGGCCCGCCAGGATAAATCGTTCCAGACGCAGTCCTTCGATGTAACCGACGCATCCGTATTGCGCTTAAAAGGAGGACAGCTCGGCGACACAGTCAGCGAGCTTAGCCTAGCGACTGCCACGGTTGACGGGCAAAAAGCCACTGTCCAGACGATAGCCGCGACCTCCTATCGCGGTCCCGTAATTGCATCCGACGCACGTGCTGGCACAGGCGCGCGCGCCATCATCAGTGCGGACGCTGGCTTCAAGACTGGCGACACCTTCTCAGTTGCCGGACAGAGTGTCACCGTAACTGGCGCGACACCCGATGCTGAAAGTGTGGCTGAAAACATCCGGCTCGCACTCGACGGTCACGAGGATACTCAGGACGAATATACGGTGTCGATCGGAGCCGCGAGCACGCCCTTTGATGGCAAGATCATCATCGAGACCGTGAGAGCCAAAGACCCCGCAGCGACAATCAACCTCGACCCAGATAACAATCCTGAAACAGGCGTCACCCAAGCCATCAAAGGCAGCACCAGTTTCAATTATTCTGACGTTTCAACGGCTATCGAAGCGGGCGGACAAACCATCACAACTGGCGGCTCGTTCTCGCAATTTGTCGAAAATCTCCGTATCGCTAGCGTTGAAGGCGGTTACAGCGTCGATGTCGACGAAGACACGAAGCAAATCACGCTGACCGCCCTAACACATGGCGCAAACCCACCGACCATAACCGGTGTCACACCCTCCAATCCAGGCGTCGAGGCAAGTCCCGCAAGCCTAACGTTCCGTCTCAACAGTGACTACCAACCAGCCTCAACCGCCCAGACCACATTCCAACTCACGAACAGTGCTGGCGAGCTGACCTCTGGACAAACCCTCACCATCGACATCGGGACCAGCGAAGAAGAGGTCGAGCTTACTGCCGATGCCACGTCCACTGACGTGGAGGCAGCGCTACGGGATCATATCGTCGGCGGCTCGACTCTTGGCGCCTTGTACAGCATCGCCGTTGATGACGACTTCAATGTCACCATCAGTGCCTTGGAACCCGGAGTTCGCCCGCAGATCCGTCTGAATATCCGCCAGCATGCCATCCAGTGTCTTACTGGAATTGATGATCGCCTCGCCCGTACCTGCGGTCATGCCACCAACAGCATCAAACGTGTACTTGCGGACCAGACCACCGATGTTGATTTCCATCGATTGACCATGAGAGACGGCCATATAACCTGGCGTTGTGGCCGAAGTCACAGCCCCCCCAGTCTGGGCAGTTTTCGTCCCGTCGCCAAGTCCAAGCATGCCACCAACGACTGCACCGCCAGCAGCGCGTGTCGTGGCTAACGTAAGGTCTGCCGTATTGCCATCCCCAGCGGACAACACCATCGCGCCATGGCGCAGTTGAGCCGAAACCGTCGGCTCACCCGTCGCCGTGCGCAGTGCCGTCTGAATTCGGCCCACCACATCAGCGACCGTACCAGTGTTATCGATCAGGATTTCGCCAACGCCAGGCGTCGTACCGGTCGGAGCGAACAGCAGGTTTGTAGGTGGCGCCATGCATCGTCACGGCCAGCAGATCGCCGTCATTGGCAATGGTATTTGCCGCCGCTGTTCCGACATAGGTCTGCGCGCCGACTGCACGAGCAGGGACACTCGTCGCAAAATCGGAAATGGTCGCACCGTTTGTCGTACGCGGATATGCAGGACTACCGGAAACTCCAGTATAGGACCAAGTCTTCATCAGCTCGCTATTTGGCGATGCAGCGTTGTAGTTGGCCGTCTTGGGAACCTGTGGAAGGTTCGCCTGGTAGTTGATTAAACGCGTCACATTGGCGGGCAAATAGGCGTTTGAGATCGAAATCACGCTCGGCACAGAGCCCGAGATATTCCCAGTGGCGGTATCGATCGGGAACCCCTTCAGGTAGTAGCCCGCGCCATTGACAAGAAGGCCGTCCTTATCGATCTCAAAATCGCCACGACGGGTGAAGTTATTGGTGCCCGCAAAGAGCGGCGAACCATCAGCCTGACCAATCTTTGGCTCAACAACAAAAAAGCCATTACCGTTCAGAGCGATATAGGTCTCGTTGGAGCTAGTCTGGATATCGCCCTGCTGATTATTGGTCGATTGCGACTGAGCAAGCACCGCACCAGGGATTTGCGCACGAACTGGCGCGTCTGCGATCAGATCCTTAAAACTCGTGTCGATACGCTTGTAACCAACAGTCTGAGAGTTTGCGATATTACCTGATATATTTTCTAGTGCATGAGACTGAGCGCGCAACCCAGTAACCGCAGTAGAAAGTGCACCATATATACCCATTATTCGCTCCGCCCAACCTCACGCCCAACTGGGCTCACTTGGCGATAACAAAGCAAGACGGATGACACTTACTTGGAACGTTGAATCTATTAACGATTTTGACTTTTACGTCACAATAAACTTGGCAGCCACGGCAAAACGATCCACTCCAACCGGCAGTTTTTGCCTCTTGCTTGTGAAACCACAGAGCATCAGCTAAATCGAACCGATCTATCTAACGACGAGACTGCCCAAATGCTGTTTTCCAGCGCCGATGAATTTGTGAAGGCCCCGAGACGCGCGATCACCGTGTTTGGCATGGCAGGCGTGGGCAAAACTCGTCTGAGCAATATGCTGCGCGACAATAGCTGGTTCCACTATTCGGCCGACTACCGCATTGGCACGCGCTACATGGTCGAGTTTATCGTCGACAATTTCAAACACGAGGCGATGAAGGTGCCGTTCCTCGCGCAGCTGCTGCGCTCGGACTCCATCTACATCTCGTCCAACATCACCTTCGACAATCTCGACCCGCTCTCGACCTATCTCGGCACGCCGGGCGATGAAACGCGGGGTGGATTGCCCTTGGCGGAATATCAACGTCGCCAAGAGCAACATCGCGTAGCGGAAATCGCGGCGCTGCAGGACGTTCCCTACTTCTTCGACCGTGCGAAAGCCCTGTACGGCTACAATGACTTTATTGCAGACACGGGCGGCTCGCTGATCGAAGTGATCGACCCAACCAATGCCGAAGACCCGGTGGTTAAGACGCTGGCCGCGCACACGGCGCTTATTTACATCCGTGGCACCGACAAGGATGCGATCGAGCTGGTGAAGCGGTTTAAAAAGTCGCCGAAGCCCATGTATTATCGCCCCGAGTTTCTCGTTGAGAAATGGGCCGAATATAAGCTGATCAACGGCGTTATGGACGACTGCGATGTCGACCCAGCCGGGTTCGGAGCCTGGGGCTTTGAAGCTCTGCTCCATGATCGTCTGCCGCGCTACCAAGCGCTCGCGGACAATTTCGGCTATGTTATCGAAGCTTCGGACTTGGCCACTGTCCGCGATGGCGACGAGTTTATCGATCTGGTGGCCGCCGCAATTGAGAAGCGAATGCGCTAGCGCGCGCACCCCGTGGTGACGCGCGCTCCGCTCGAAACGCTCTCTCCTTGCATCGAATAAGAGGCCACCATGCCTATTAGAATTCCAGACGGGCTGCCTGCCCGAAAGACCCTCGAAGACGAGGGCGTCTATGTCATGGATTCCTCGCGCGCTGCGCGTCAGGATATCCGTCCGCTTGAAATCGGCCTGCTCAATCTGATGCCGAATAAGGAGCGAACTGAAACCCAGTTCACGCGCCTTATCGGCTCGACGCCGTTGCAGGTGAACCTGTCGCTCGTGCGCATCACCGAGCACCAGTCCAAGCATACCTCGGAAGAATACCTCAATTCGTTCTACCAAACCTGGGACGAGGTGAAGAACAAGAAGTTCGACGGCTTCATCATCACGGGTGCGCCGATTGCGCATATGCCGTTTGAGGAAGTGCGCTACTGGCCAGAAATGCTCGAAATTATGGAGTGGACCCGCACCAATGTGCACCACACCATGTTTATCTGCTGGGGTGCTCAAGCCGCGCTGCACCACTTCCATGGTGCCCGTCGCTATCGCACCGAGAAGAAGTCGTTTGGTGTGTACGAGCATCAAGTGATCACTCCGCGTTCGCCATTCCTGCGCGGCATGTCCGATAATCTGATGGTGCCCGTTTCGCGCTACAATGATATCGACCGCAGCACGCTCGGTGATAACCTTGAGATTATGGTTGATAGCCAAGACGTTGGCCTGTGCATGCTGGGCGACAAAAACCAGCGCGCGGTCTATTTCCTCAACCACTTCGAATACGACAATCGCTCGTTAGCCGATGAGTATGAGCGCGATATCAAGGAGGGGCTCGACACCCCGCCGCCGGCCAATCTTTATCCGGACAATGATCCGACCCAAGCGCCGCGCAATATCTGGCGTAGCCACGGGCATCTCTTGTTCCAGAACTGGATCAACGAGATCTACCAATCCACGCCATACAATCTCGACGAGATTGGCGCATAAGATCCAAAGGGGCCCTCGTGGCCCCTTTGTTTTGGAACGGCTCTCCCCCACTTGGGGTTCAAGCCTTGTATTGGCGCAGAACGCCCTTAAATTCTGGGTGCCATTGAGGACTGACCGCGTGCCGCAACCGCCCACCAGACTGACCGACGAAATCGGTATTGCTCTTTCCAATCTTGCAGATAGCGCCACTGGCGTGATGACCCCAACCTTGAGATTGGGCGTCACCGGCTTGAGCCGCGCTGGCAAAACCATCTTCATCACCGCGCTCGTTCATAACCTCCTCACCAATGGGCGTTTGCCTGGCTTTGTGCCGGCATCTGAGGGGCGTTTCATTGGCGCGCGATTGGCCGAATACCCCGATGCGACCATCCCGCGCTTTGCCTATGAGCAGCACCTGGCAACGCTGACGGGCAACCCGCCGACGTGGCCAGAAGGCACAAAACGCATTTCACAGCTCAGGATTGTCCTGAAATATCAGTCAGCCAAATGGTGGTCCAATATGCGTGGCCCGGCCACGCTGAACCTCGATATCGTCGACTACCCCGGCGAATGGCTGCTCGACCTGCCGCTCTTGGGCCTGTCCTACGCCGAGTGGAGCAAGGACGCGCTGGAGCGCGCACAAAAGCCGGGACACCTCGCTGAGGCTTCCGAGTTCCTGACCGAGCTTAACACGGTTAACGTGAAGGGGGAGGCAACGGACGTTTTGGCCGAGCATCTTGCTGCGGCCTTCACGACCTATCTGCGCCGCAGTCGCGAGCACGGAGCCCTCTCGACGCTACCGCCCGGGCGCTTCCTGTTGCCCGGTGATTTGGAAGGCTCCCCTGCCCTCACCTTTGCGCCGCTGCCGCTGCCTGCCGGGGACATCCCGCGCAATAGCCTCTACCGCATGCTTGAGCAGCGCTATGAAGCCTATAAGGACCGCATCGTCCGCCCCTTCTTCCGCGATCACTTCGCCCGGCTCGACCGGCAGATTGTGCTGGTCGATACGCTGCGCGCGTTGAACACTGGCGCTGCCGCCGTGAGCGATCTCGAAACGGCGCTGACCGCTGTTATGGCTTGTTTCCGCCAGGGTGAAGCGAACCCTATTCTACGGCCATTCTCGCGCCGGATCGATCGGGTTCTGTTCGCAGCAACGAAAGCGGACCATGTGCACCACACGAGCCACGACAAGCTCGAAGCCATTCTCAATCGGCTGGTAGCTAATGCTGCCAAGCGCGGCCGGTTCGCAGGGGCTGACGCCAAATCCATGGCCCTAGCGGGCATTCGTGCGACCACCGAAGGCACCATCCGCGAGGATGGTCACACGCTGCCCACGCTGGTTGGAACGCCCATCGCCGGCGAAGGACTGGATGGGACTGTCTATGACGGCAAGACCGAAATCGCTCTATTCCCCGGCGACTTGCCGGCGCGGCCGGATTCATTATTCGAAGACGGCGCGCCAGTGGACTTGAATTTCCTGCGTTTCACGCCGCCGCAACGCCTGGAGCGCAACGCCGCCGGTGATGTGGTGCTTCCGCATATCCGCCTAGACCGCGCCATTGATTATCTCATTGGAGACTGGATGGCATGAAGCGCCCTGTTGCCCACACCATCACGTCGTCCGAAGAGAGCCTGGCCCCCGTGCGCGCACCAAGGGCATTCGCAGCGGAACGCGCGGAGATCGTTGAAGTCGCGTTCGAGCCTGAACCAGACCCGGAATTGATAACGCCACCGGCCCGACGCATGGGCTGGGTTGGGCGGATCGCCTGGACGACGGGTGGCATCCTCATATCCGCCGGATTGGGTCTGGCGGCTGAGCGGCTCATCAGCGATCTCTTCGCGCAAAACGTCTATGTCGGCTACATTGGGTTAGGCGTTCTTGGCGCGTTCATCGTCGCCATCCTGGCCCTGCTGACGCGCGAGTTTTTTGCGCTCCGACGCCTGCGCGTTCTTGATGCGCTCAAGGCCGATGCCGCACGCGCAAAAGCCGAGAACGACCGCCACCGTGCGGGCAAAGTCGCCGACGAACTGCTCGCCATATACGCGTCTCGCGCCGATCTGGCACAAGCTAAGCAAAACGTCTCCGAACATCTGCCCAATATGTTCGACGGCAATGAGGTGATCGCTCTCTCGGAGCGCGCGCTGATGTCCCCGCTTGATGCGAAGGCCAAACGCCTCACTGCCGCGTCGGCGCGTCGCGTGGCGCTTGTTACGGCTGTGTCGCCCCGCGCGCTGATCGACATCGCCTTTGTGATTTATGAGAGCATCCGGCTCGCAAGCTCTATTGCAGCCCTCTACGGGGCCCGCCCGGGCCTGTTTGGCTTCTTTAGGCTCACGGGTGCCGTTCTCTCCCATTTGGCCGTCACAGGCGGCTTGGTGCTCACGGACGGCATCGTCGAACAGCTCGTCGGGCAAGGTCTGGCCGCGAAGCTGTCGGCACGCTTGGGCGAAGGCGTGGTGAACGGTCTGATGACCGTGCGTGTCGGTATCGCCGCGATGCGGGTCGTGAGGCCACTGCCATTTGACGCCCAACCGCAGCCGATGGTTCGCGACTTCATTCCTGAGCTGGTGAAGATCACGCAGGATGCGGGCAAAGGGGCATAAGCAATCAGTTGCCGGAGCTTGGTCGTCCGGCCTCCTTCCACTTCGTCATCGCCGGGCTCGCCCCCGGGATCCAGACCGGACCATCATCGCACTGGATTGCCGGGACAAGCCCGGCAATGACGATGGAGGGGGGGGGGGGCCCGGAGGGTGACGGCTGGTGAATGTGGGCCGTTAGGCAGCGAGGCGGATATCGCCAATGGCTTGAAATTGCTCGACCTGTGGCCGAGCGAAATAATAGCCTTGGAAGAGCGAAATACCGGCCTGACGGAGCGCGTTGAGTTCGCCCTCAGTCTCAACGCCTTCGGCCAATACCATCACGCCCAACTGCTGGGCCATGGTTACAATAGCGCCGATAATATGCTGGCGCGCCGACGACGTATCAATGCCGCGCAGCAGTTCCATATCGATCTTGATGAGGTCTGGCTGGAATTTAGCAAGCAGGCCGAGCCCGGCATAGCCAGCGCCGAAATCATCAAGCGCGGTCAGAAAACCCATGCGCTTATACTCGGCCACGATGTTGGCAACGTGTGAGGCATCGGCCATGCGTTCGTTCTCGGTGAACTCAAACATCAGGCGATGCGGGTTGAACTCTGTGCGTGCCGCAGCGGCCAAGGTCGCGCGGATGCAGGCGCGTGGCTCATAAACCGCATTGGGCATGAAGTTGATCGAAAGACGGGCTGTCGACGATGCTGGCAAATGCTGGCCTGCCAGCTCAATGGCTTTTACGCGACACGCCTGGTCGAAGACATAACGGTTCGCTTCCGTGACGACTGCGAGCACCGTACCGGCCCCCTGTCCTTCGGCACCCCGAACCAGTGCCTCATAGCCCCAGATTTCTCCGGCACTCACATCGACGATTGGTTGAAACGCCATGGTGAAGGCAATCGGAAACGGTTCCGCATCTTTGCAGCCTCGGCATGAAACGGCACTCATCGACTAGCCTATGTGGTCAGAAAGAAATACGCCGCGTTCCTAAGGCAGGAGAGCTTAAAGCATCCACAACGGAGCGCGGTAGCAGCGGGCGTCATCCCCGGATTTATGCCGGGGAGAGTGAACAAGCATCGCACTGGATTGCCGGAACAGGCTCGGTAGTGTGATGGAGGGGCCAATATCCCCACCCGGCCTTCCCCTACAGGGGAGGAGCCAGATCGAGTCCGACGGGAGATATTATCATTAGGCGCTGTCGTCCCTCCCCCTATTAGGCGAGGTTAGGTGGGGGTGATAAAACCCACTCAGTCCTTAGCCGCGCTCGGCGCTAGGGTCAGTTTGAGACCATCTAGGTCGTCTGAACAGAGGATCTGGCACGAGAGACGCGAGTTCGACTTCACGTCGCCGACCGTGTCCAGCATATCTTCTTCGTCGTCATTGGCAGCGCCAACGGCGTCCAGCCATTCCGGATCAACATAGACATGGCACGTCGCGCAGGCGCAGGCGCCGCCGCATTCAGCCTTAATGTTCAGGCCCCAATCGCGGATCACTTCCATCACGCGCCAGCCTTCCAAGCCCTCAAGCTCGTGAACTTCGCCAGCCTGATCAGTTACAGTGATCTTCATTCAGTCGCTCCTCAACAGCGCGATGGGGATAAAGCCGAAAGGGCGTAGAAGCAAGTCCTACGCCCTCGCCGCAAACAGTGTGTTGGGCGCGAGCCTTATGCGACGCCGAGCTTCTTCTGCAGCTTGGTCGAGCTGGTGGTGTATTGGAAAACAACGCGTTCGCCGGGAGAGATAACGGCCTTAGCGGCTTGCGCCATCAGGGCCGCTTCGTGGAAGCCCGAGAGGATCAGCTTGAGCTTGCCTGGGTACCAGTTGATGTCGCCAATGGCGAAAATGCCGGGAACCGAAGTCTGGAACTTTTCAGTGTCCACGACGATGGTGTTGTCATTGAGTTCAAGACCCCAATCAGCAACTGGACCAAGCTTCATGGTCAGGCCAAAGAACGGCAGCAAGCGCGTTGCTGGGATCGAGAGATCGCCCGCATCGGTTGCGAGGTGAACGTGGTTGAGCTGACCGTTTTCGCCTTCAAGCTTGGCGATTTGGCCGAGCTGGAAGTTGACCTTACCTTCAGCAACCAGTTCCTTCATCTTGTTGACCGAAGCGGGAGCTGCCTTAAAGGCGTCGCGGCGGTGAACAAGGGTGATGGTGCGCGCAACGGATTCGAGAGCCAGGGTCCAGTCGAGAGCGCTATCGCCACCGCCGACGATGACAACGTCCTGACCACGGAAATCTTCCATTTTGCGCACAGCGTAGAAGACGGATTTGTTTTCGAACTGCTCAATGTCAGCAACAGGCGGACGCTTTGGCTGGAACGAACCACCGCCAGCAGCGATGACCACAACCTTGGTGTTGAACACTTCGTCCGCGTCAGTGGTGAGCTTGAACGAGCCGTCTTCCTGCTTCTCGATGGAGTTGACCATGCGCGAGAAGTGGAACTCTGGCGAGAATGGCGCGATCTGTGCCATGAGATTGTCGGTCAGCTGCTGACCTGTGACGACCGGGAAGCCCGGAATGTCATAGATCGGCTTTTCAGGGTAAAGTTCTGCGCACTGGCCGCCGGCACGATCGAGAATGTCGATGAAGTGGCATTTGATGTCGAGAAGCCCGAGCTCAAAGGCAGCGAACAGCCCGCATGGGCCCGCGCCAATTACAACAACATCGGTGGTGATCTCAGTGGTCATCTCTCACGTCCAATCGAAACCAGAGCCCAGTGGACTCTGGATATAAGGTCCCATCGGGGCCAAGTGCCCCGCACTGAATGAATGGGAACAGCCGCTGTCACCAGCGCCCCCGTTTTGCCTAGTCAAAGGCGATACGCGCGCTCCACTTAACTCACGACGCGCGTCGAAGGAAGGGGCGCGTGCCCGCAGGCACTTCCGTCAATCCAACTGGCTGATAAAACAATGCCATTTCTGGCAGTCGTTTTTCGATCAGCGCTTGGCGCGACGGCTCATGGCTAACCACGAGCGCGGTGAAGCCACAACGATACATATGCGGAATCTGATCCTGCAGAACATCGCCTACAGCTCTGATTTCACCGGCATATTTGAGCCGTTCCGCCAATAAACGTGCGGTCGAATAACCGCGACCATCGGTGTAGGCCGGGAACGAAATCGCAATGGAGGCAAAGCGCGCGAGATCATCTTCCACCGCTTCGATCTTGTCGCCGGGGGCTATAAGAAGTCCGAGCGGATGCGGATTGGCAAGATAGTCGCTGCGGTGCGTGAGGAAGTGGGCAAGCGGGACGTGCACATAGCGCGCCTCCGAAGGCGAGACATCCTCTGAAAAAGCGGTGAAGGGATCAGCGATAAAAGCGCCATCCTTCCAGAGCGTGTGACGAGCAGCGGCGGTCATAGCGGGGGCAATCGCTCCGTTGAAATCATAATGGATACCGCATTCTTTCTTGTTCTTGCCGCGCCAACGGCCAGCACGCGGGTCTTCGCCCTCTGCCACCGCCGAAGTACATGGCGCGCAGCCGATGGACTTAAAGCCCTTGGCGTAGAGCGGATGCTCGGGGAGCTTGTGCTCATTGCGATAGGCGATGACGTCTTCGTCGGTAAAATAAGCGAGCGGATTGACCTTGATGCGATCATCAGCGGTCAATTCAAAATGCGGCAGCACCCCGCGCTCTCTGGTCTGGTGGCGCTTACGCCCCGTCACCCAACCGCCAAATTGTAGCGTGATCGGCTCGAGCGGTTCGGTCTTACGAATATGGCAGCAGCTATCCGGGTCCGACTGCCAGAGCGTGCCATCAGGATCGAAGCGCGTGATGTCTTTTGGATCGGGATGGATCGCGCGGACATTAGAGAGACCGAGCGTGCGCTTGAGCGTCTGAACGTATTCGAGCGTCTCGGCAAAGTGCTTGCCAGTTTCGAGGAAATAGACCGGCATGGAGGGATCGAGCTGCGCCACCATATGCAGCAGCACAGCAGAATCCGCACCAAAGCTTGAGACAATGGCGAGATCGTCAGGCAGGACATCGCTGACGGCATAGCGCAGCACACCAACGGCATCCATTTCGTCGAACATGCCATTGAGCGCCAGGATGCCGAGGGCACGCAGCTTTTCATTGGCGACGGGAACGGGGGCGAGTTTAGGCATTGCCATAAGAAGAGGCCCCCTCACCCGTCTCTGCGCGCCGACCGCTCCCCCAAAGGGAGAGGTATAGAGAAGTAAGATCAGCCATAGAGCGCCTCCTTGAAGGGGGCTTCGCCCAAGCGGCGATAGGCTGCGAGAAAGGTTTCTTCTTCGCCCTGACGCTGGCTGATGTAGAAATCTACAAGCTTTTCAATCGCGTTCGGCACCTCTTCGGCTTCAAAGCCGGGCCCGATGATCTTGCCCACAGACGCGCTTTCGGTGGCGTCGCCGCCGAGCGTAATCTGATAGAGCTCGCCGCCCTTCTTTTCGACGCCCAAGAGACCGATGTGACCAACGTGGTGGTGACCACAAGCGTTAATGCAGCCCGATATCTTGATCTTGAGGTCGCCGATTTCCTTTTGGCGAACCGGATCGGCAAATTTGCGGGAGATTTCCTGTGCGATCGGGATCGAGCGGGCATTGGCAAGCGCGCAGAAATCGAGGCCCGGGCAGCAGATCATGTCGGTGATGAGGTTGTTATTGCCCTCAGCCAAATCATGGGCGACGAGCACATCAAACACCGCGCGCAGATCGGCGATGGCGACATGCGGGAGCACGAGGTTTTGCTGATGGGTGACGCGCAGCTCATCATAGGAATAGCGTTCGGCGAGATCCGCCACAACATCCATCTGCGCATCGGTGGCATCGCCCGGCGCGCCGCCTACTGGCTTGAGCGAGATCGTCACCGAGGCATAGCCCGACTGTACGTGCGGATGCAGATTATTGTCGAGCCAACGGCCATAGGCCGGATCGATGATCGACTGATAGGCGATGTCAACACTGTCGCCAGAACGGTCGGCAAACGCAGGCGGAGCGAAATAGGCCGAGATACGATCAACCTCTTCCTGCGGAAGGGTGAGAACGCCACCACGCACTTCGGCGAACTCGGCCTCGACCTGCCCCTTAATGCTTTCCAGCCCTTCTTCGTGGACGAGGATCTTGATGCGGGCTTTGTACTTGTTATCGCGGCGGCCATAGCGGTTATACACCCGCATGATGCTTTCGAGATAAGCCAGCAAATGCTCGTTTGGAACGAAGCTGTTGAGGAGCTTGGCGATCATCGGCGTGCGACCTAGGCCACCACCAACCCAAACTTCCCAGCCGATCTCACCCGCGCCGTTGACGGCAGCCTGAAGGCCAATGTCATGGAAACGAATGGCGGCGCGATCATTGGGCGAGCCGGTGATTGCGATTTTGAATTTTCGTGGGAGGTATGAGAACTCCGGGTGGAGGCTCGACCACTGGCGCAGGATTTCAGCTATCGGGCGCGGGTCGATGATTTCATCGGCGGCAGCGCCAGCGAACTGGTCTGTAGTGACGTTGCGAATGCAATTGCCCGAGGTTTGAATGGCGTGCATCTCAACGCTCGCCAGCTCTTCCAACACCGCGGGGATATCGCTCAGCTTTGGCCAATTGTATTGAATGTTCTGGCGCGTGGTAAAATGGCCATAGCCCCGGTCATATGTGCGGGCGATATGAGCCAGTTTCCGCATCTGGCGCGAACTGAGCGTGCCATAAGGCACGGCCACACGCAGCATATAGGCGTGCAGCTGCAGGTAGAGCCCGTTCATCAGACGAAGCGGACGGAACTGGTCTTCGCTCAGCTCGCCGGAAAGACGACGCTTCACCTGATCAGCAAATTGCGCAGTGCGGCCTGCAACGAAAGCCGCGTCAAATTCATCGTATCGATACATGCCCGTCTTCACCCAAGTGCTGGCGTTCGTATGCCTGCCCGTTCAAAGAGAGGGGAGCGGTGGGGCCCGCCGCCCTGATGCGTTCGCGCAGACGCTTGGGCACAATCACCCCATCGACCTGCTCTACTTCTTCAATTTCGAGACTGACCACACGGCCGGTGGCCTTGCTGGCTGCCAGCGCCTCATCGCGAGCAACGGCCTCGTCCTTGGCGTAAAGGCGCGCGGACTGCAGGTCCTCGACCCAAACGCCATGTCCATCGAGATAAACTGCGGCGCCCGAGATCAGCTCGTTGCCGGTTAGAATTTCCATAGTCACGCTACCTTAAAACTCTCAGCAGCCGCCGAGGCCGCTTGCGCCCAATCACCGTGGGCGACAGCCCGTCCAATCAGAATGACGGCGGGTCCATCGACAAATTCGACTGCGCCCTCTGCCAAGGCACCAAGCGTGCCAGAATAGAATGTCCGATCCGCCCTGCCCGCATTGACGACAATGCCGACAGGAAGATCAAAACCTGCCCCATGCGAAACCAGTCGCGCGGCCGTTTCGGCGGCGATGGCTTTGCCCATGTAAAGCGCGACCGTCAGCCCCGACTGCGCCAGCGCCGCCCAATGGTTCAAATCTGTGTCGTCCGCGCCGTGCGCCGTCGCAACGACAAAGCCCGTCGACACGCCGCGCAGAGTGACTGGCGTTGCCGTATCTGCGGCAGCGGCAAGAGCTGCACTGACGCCCGGAACGATGTCGTAAGCAACGCCCGCCTTACGCAAAGCCGCGATCTCTTCGCCCGCACGGCCAAAGATCATCGGGTCCCCAGACTTGAGCCGGGCGACCTTTTTGCCCTCTGAGGCGAGACGCACTATGAGGGTATTGATCTGAGCCTGACTAAAGGAATGGTGTCCCCGCGCCTTGCCAACGCAAATCTGTTCGGCATCGCGGCGGCCCATCTCCACCACGGCTGCGGGGACGAGTTGATCGTGAACAATCACATCAGCGGATTGAAGCAATCGCTGGGCGCGCAGGGTAAGGAGGTCTTCAGAACCCGGGCCCGCACCGATCAACCAGACGACGCCATCGCTGCGGCCAGCATTCGCGTGCTGCTGAAGGAGATCATTGGCTGCGGCGTCTCCTGCGCCCGCTTCGACGGCACGAGCGACGGCGGGTGAACTGACAAGCTCTTCGTAATACCGACGACGCTTCGGCCCCTCGTGGATCAGGCTCTCGACCGCGTGGCGCATCTTACCCGCAAGGCCAGCGATCTTGCCGACGCTGGGCGACAGCATGGCTTCGATTTGCGCGCGGACGAGACGCGCGAGAACGGGAGCATCGCCCTCAGTGGAGATCGCCACGGTCAGTGGCGCACGATCCACGATTGAGGGCGTATAGAAATCACATTCGGCTGGAACGTCGACCACATTAAGCGGAATGCCGAGGCGACGTGCTGTCGCTTTCGCCAACTCTGCCGCGTCACTTTTTTCTGCGACGAATACGAGGCTTGTGCCGACAACGTCGTCTGCAGTGATCGCGCGGGGGATGATGGCCACAGGAAAGGCGGAGAAGTCAGTTTCGACAGTCTGGGAGTAAATCTCTACCGAAGCTGTCGTCTTACTAACCAACCGGACCTTATTAAGGGCTTCATCGTTACCGCCGACGATGATGATGCGCTTACCCTTGACCTTAAAACTCAACGGAAATGTGTTGAGACTGCCCATTTGGTTTCCAAACAATAGATGCTGGAACCTAATCTAATTTCATCAAGCGCAACAATGGCTTGAAATTCGATAGCTTTTATTTTCCTCTTCAGACGCGTGACTTGGAAAGAGCATCACCATGCAGGCCACTTCTCGCCAAATAAATCTTTCCCGGATCGCCAGAGAGAATTTTTTGCTGACGAGCGGCGCAAGTTTTGGTCGAGCAATTTGCGTATAGCGACACGTTTGGAGAGAAATATTCTCCGAATTGCACGGTCCGCGTCAGGCCGGATAATTCTGCAAGTCAGAAGATGACGGGCGGTGAGTGGTGTGCGGTCCGTTGCGACGGCTGACGCGGAGAGAGGAACGCTTCTGCGTGAAAGCAGAATGGCCAACAAAAAAGGGACCGCATTGCTGCGGCCCCTTCAAACTTGAAAATCAAACCCTCAGCCCTGGCGGCTCGGTACGTGAACGACAAGACCATCGAGCTCGCCACGCACCTTGATCTGGCATGACAAGCGGCTTTCGTCACGAACGTCGAAGGCGAAGTCGAGCATGTCTTCTTCCATCGACGATGGACCACCGACCGTGTCGCGCCATGCAGCGTCGATATAAACGTGGCAAGTCGCGCAAGTGCACGCACCACCGCATTCGGCGACGATGCCCGGAACAGCGTTCATGATCGCCGTTTCCATGACGGTGGAGCCGTTTTCGCCAACAGTTTCGATACGTTCACCCTGAGCGGTGACATAGGTAATCTTGGTCATTAAGGGGCCTTCCAGACGATCAAAGACCCATAAGGCCTTCGAGGTAATGCTTTTCTATCCCAAACATAGCCTTGACTGAAGCAATCCGGTCAAGCGCGGCTTCGCGAGACATCGCCTGTCCCTTTTGCGCGACGATGAGATTGTTCTTGGGCGTATGTGCATCAGATATGAATTCGAACACCTTGGTGCGATAGCCGTGCACTTCAAGAATGAGTGCGCGTAGACCGTCCGTCACCATCTCGGCCTGCTTTTCAAGGAACGTGCCGTGGCGCAGCAGGAAGTCGAGGCGTTCATCGGCTTGCCCCTGCTCCATCGAGCGACGGATCTGCTTATGGCAGCACGGCGCAACCGCAATCAGGCTCGCGCCTGATGTAATGCCCTTAAAGATTGCGTCGTCGGTGGCTGTATCGCAGGCGTGGAGCGCGATTATGGCATCAGCGCCGCTCGTGTCGAAATCAAGGATCATGCCGGACGCGAAGCTGAGGCTCGCAAAGCCAGACTTTGCGGCCAGGGCATTGCCGCTCTCGACCAAGGCGGGACGCATCTCTACGCCCACTATCTTGGCCTTTAGGCTCTCACGCTTGAAATAGTCGGCCAAGGCGAAATCCAAATAGCCCTTCCCCGCGCCCATATCCATAATGGTGGGCTCGGTTGCGCCAATCTGTTGAATCAGCGGCGCAAAGATTTCGACCATCTTGTTGATCTGGCGGAACTTGTCTTGGGACGCCGACAGAACCTTGCCATCAGCACCTGTAATGCCGAGTTCCTTCAGCCAAACAGAAGACGTATCTGCCAGTGGCCGGTTCTTCGCCCGGTCGTGCGTAGCGGGGGCAGCTTCTCTACCCTTCACGTCGCGACGCTTGAGGCGAACTTCGTCCTTTTGACGCTCGAAGCTAAGGTCGAACGCAACTGTTTCAAGCTTGGCGCTTCGATAGTCGTTCGCCAGACCCGCCGACAAAAACGCTTCAGCTTCTGCCAAAGCGAGGTTTTTGGTGATGTCGCGGGTTTTGTAGCGGTAGACCAAGCTCAAACGCTCGCCGGCCTTGATGACCACCTTGCGGGCTTCAACCGATTTCAGATCGGTTGAAGCACCGTGGTAGCCAGCAAGCTTCAGTTTCAGCAGCGTACCGTCCGCGAATGTATCGCGAACAGCAGCTACAAACTCAGCGATGCGGTCGGACGCGCTCAATGCCGTTCCTTCGTGGTGAGGAAGCGGATCTTGGGCCAGTCCTGCTTCGCGCGGTCAGCCCACCAGGCGTTCTGAGCAAGAAAGACGGGGGATTCAGCGCGATCTTCGGCCATGTTGACCTTCTGCGCGGCGATGAAGCGCTTGAGTTCCTCAGCGTCATCACATTCGACCCAACGGGCAACTTCATAACCCATGGATTCAAAGGTGATTGGGACGTTGTATTCCTTAGCAACGCGCGACGCCAAAACTTCAAGCTGCAGCTGACCAACGACGCCGACGATCCAGTCTGCGCCTACCATGCGGCGGAAGACTTGCGTGACGCCTTCTTCGGACAGGTCCGAGAGAGCCTTAGCCATCTGCTTGGTCTTCATCGCGTCGGTCAAACGAACGCGACGAATGATTTCCGGCGCAAAGTTCGGGATGCCGGTGACGTTGATATTCGCGCCTTCGGTGAGCGTATCACCCACGGACAAGGTGCCGTGGTTTGGGATACCGACGATATCACCCGCAACAGCCTCTTCGGCGAGTTCACGGTTGTTACCAAAGAAGAACATCGGGTTCGACACGGCCATATCTTTGCCGGTACGGACGTTCTTGAGACGCATGCCGCGCTCGAACGTGCCCGAGCACAGACGCACGAAAGCAATACGGTCGCGATGGTTCGCGTCCATATTCGCCTGCACCTTGAAGACAAACCCAGTGACCTTCTTGTCGGCAGGGTCGATTGGCGCGGGCAATGCTGGTTGTGGACGAGGTTCAGGGCCCCACTCGCCGAGGGTCCGCAGCAGTTCAGCAACGGAAACACCCTTGAGCGCAGAGCCGAACAGCACTGGACTCAAATGGCCAGCGTGGAAAGTTTCGAGATCAAACTCTGGGAGCATGGCTTGCGCCATTTCCAAAGTTTCAAGGGCCGTCATGAAGACTGGATTGTTCGCCAATGCTTCGACGTCCAGAAGATCTTCGAGGCTCTCGAACTCGACGATGGTCTTGCCCTTAGGATCAACAACGCGCTTTTCGATCAGATCGATATAGCCGGTGAAATCCACGCCCTGCCCGATTGGCCAGAGCACAGGCGTCAAATCCAGCGCCAGCTTGCCTTGAATTTCGTCGATCAGTTCAAGCGGGGCATGACCTTCGCGGTCCACCTTATTGATGAAGGTGATGATCGGAATGTCGCGCAGACGGCAGACTTCAAACAGTTTGAGCGTCTGGCTTTCGATACCCTTGGCGGCGTCGATGACCATGATGGCCGCGTCAACGGCGGTCAGCGTGCGGTAGGTGTCTTCCGAGAAGTCCGAGTGGCCCGGCGTATCGAGCAGGTTGAGCGTCAGCCCGTCATAGTCAAAGGTCATCACCGAGGAGGTGATGGAAATGCCGCGCTGCTGCTCCATTTCCATCCAGTCCGAGCGCGTGGCGCGCACGCCCGACTTGCCGCGAACAAGGCCGGCAGACTGAATTGCGCCTGCTGCTGCCAGCAGGCGTTCGGTGAGGGTCGTCTTACCGGCGTCAGGGTGCGAGATGATCGCAAAGGTACGGCGAAGACGGAACGGTTCGTTGGTGGGCCGGGCTGGTGCCGCGGCAGCGGTGGCAATGGTCATCGATACTGCTGAATGTGTTGGCGCTGGCAGAAAGAGCCGAGCGACCCGGCCTTACATATGGGTGCGCTGTATAGTTTGACAGAGGTGTTTGGTCAAACGGACGCAGTGTCTCGCCTGTTCCAATTCATTCTGGAACAAACTTGAGCGTACCAAGCTTGCGCAGGGCAAACCCATCAGAAGTATGGTGCACCCCATCCATGAGCGGCACATCATGAAAATCGTAAGGGCTAATGCCCTCAAGACAGGCGACGTTCACGCCATATTGCCCGGCAACGGAGCGGCGAACGTGGAAGGTATAGATGCCACAAACCGAGCAGAAGTAGTGCTTGGCCGTGTTGGTATTGAATTGATAGAGCGTGAGCTTGTCTTCGCCCTCCGTGATGCTGATCCCGCCGGGATCAGCCGACACCGCCACGGCCCCACGCATGCGGCAGAACGAGCATGTGCAACGCCGTGCCGTGCGCAAACCGTCCGTCAGCTTTACCGTGAATTGAACTGCACCGCAGTGACAGGCCCCTTTTGTTGTAGCAACATCGAGATCCATCACAGTGCCTCCTTGGTTCTCGGCTTACTCTGCTTCGCTCAGAATGTCAGCGATTGTCGCACGCACTTCTTCTACCGCCATGCCCAAATCATCGAGCTGTTCGGTGGTGAGCGGGCGCATGACCTGCAAATCGCGTTCAAGCTGGCGCGCGAGTTCTGTCACTTCAAACGCACCCACCCCTGCAGAGGCTCCCTTGATCGCATGCAAATTCATGGCCATGCCGTCGTAGTCCGCCGCCAGACGCAGGCGTTCGTAATAGTTTTTGATGGTCGTATCAAAGAGACGCAAAATTTCGAGTTCTAGGTTGGGATCACCCAGGCACTGCTTGGCCAAATGAGCGCGGTCAATGGGACGCTTCGACAGCGCCTCATTGTTCTCTAGCTCGTTCTCGTTGACTGCCCACTGAGCCATAGTCGCACTCCTAGAACCGATCGAAATCGGCAAATACCCTGTGAACAACTTACGCAACGCCCATGAACAGGGAATTAAGCCACAGCTTTGCCTTGCTCAAACGATCAAAAGGTTAACGTTTTTCACTCAAAAATTAACCTTTGAGCAAGAAAGCGGTGGGTTTGCTTAAAATTGAATGTAAGTATGCGCTTTAACCAGCGCGCGGCGGCGAGGGTTTGGGGGACAATCTGGGGCATTTGCATCGCATTGTCCCGTTGTGGCGTTGAGCTTGCTAAGGGCTTGAACGCGATAACAACTCCCAAAATCCGCCGTGTTGCTGCAGTGCCGACGCGAGAGTTGTAAAGAGTATGGCGAAGAACACGACACCCCAGAACGATCCGGCCGCACTGGCTTTTTCGGCCGTCGAGGATGCGCTTAAGGATTCGGTGTTCGATTTCGAGGAAGGCGCCGAGCCTACTTCGGAAAAGAAGCCTACGGCCCCAGCCCGTTCGGAACGTTTGCGCGCCGCCGATAAAATCGCGCAGCAAGCTGGCGTTGTCGCCAACGACGACCGCATCTCAACTTCCAAGCTTCTCTATAGCTTGCAGAGTCGTTCTTCAAACACTCCGACCTACCTCGCTCTCGGTCTCTCCCTCGTTTGGCTGCTCGCATGTGGCACCGCTGCTTGGCTGCGTTTCGCGCCGCAGATGTCCAACTTCGGCCAGTTCATGGGATCGGTCGAATTCGTAGCACTGCTGGCCATCGTTGTTCTGCCGATCGTGGGTTTCTTCGCCGTAGCCACACTCTTCCGTCGCGCCGCAGACCTTCGCAATGCTGCATCCTCCATCACCCAAGCCGCTATGCGCTTGGCCGAACCAGAAATTACCGCCGCCGATAAGGTCGCTTCGGTTGGCCAGGCCGTTCGACGCGAAGTCAACGCGCTTGGCGATGGTCTTGAACGTGCGCTCTCGCGTGCTGGCGAACTCGAAGTGATGATTCACAACGAAGTCACCGCCCTCGAACGTACCTATTCTGACAACGAATCGCGCATGCGTGCGCTGATTGCCGAACTCGCCAGCCAGCGCGAAAGCGTGCTTACCAACACCGAACGTGTCCGCGAAGCAATCACCGAAAGCCATACCGGTCTGGTCTTCGATCTCGACATGATCAGCCAGCGTATTTCGGGCTCTATCGTCGATAGCGGCGGCAACCTCACCCGCGCGCTGGAAACAGCGGGCAACACGCTCAACACTGGCTTCAACGACCATGCGGACCAGTTCGTCCACCTCCTCGAAAACCGCACGACGGATTTCCTTGGCGCACTGAACGACAGCTCGCGCCGCCTTGAGAGTGGGTTCGACGAAAAAACCGCAGAGATGGCTAAGGCTCTCGATGCACGTGCGCTGAACCTCAATTCTGGCGTTGAAGACCGCATCGCGCTGCTCAGCCAAGCACTTGACGCCCATCAGCAGTCCATCTCCGCGACGATCGACGCGCGCACTCAGCACATCGCCGAACGCGCGGACGTGCTCACCGGTGCTTTTGAAGACCGCACGAAGAATATTGCCGGCCTGATCGAAGCACGCACCACCAACCTTGCCTCTGAACTTGACCTGCGCACAGAAGCGCTGTCGAACTTGCTCACCGACGGTGGCAGCTCGCTCCTCGAACAGCTGCGCATTCGTGGCGAAGAAGTCAGCGCCGCCCTCGCCGCTATTGGCGCACAGGTGTCGGGCGATATTTCCGGTCGTTCGACCGAAGCCGAACTGCTTCTGGCAACGCTCTCGCGCCAGCTTGATGAATCTGTCTCGATCCAGCTCAACGCCCTCGATAGCCGCTTGCAGTCGGCCATTATCGAAATTAACGGCGCGCTGGATGATACCTCGGAGCGCGCGCGCCTGACCGTTTCGTCGGCTGGTCGCGATTCCTTGCAGGACTTCGACAACCGCCTCACCGAAATCACCGGTGCGCTGGATGATAAGCTCAAGGCATTGGACGATGTTATCGGCGAACGTGGCGAGCAGCTTGTTGCGCGTCTGGGCGAACAGGGCACCAATTTTGCTGCGCGCGCAAACGTGCTGGAAATGGCCCTCAACGCAGAGTCCGGCCGTTTCAACGACATCGTTTCGGAACGCACACGCGAACTGAGCGAAACCCTTGGCGCCAAGACACAGTTTGTTGCTGACAACTTGACCAAGCGCGCAGAAGCGATCGCCGATGTACTCGACGGCCAGGCGACGCTGATTGCCGATACGCTTGACGCTCGCACTGGTCAGCTCAATGAGATGCTGATCAACCGTGCTACCGAAGTTGGTCAGACCATTAAGGCTCAGACCGACGAACTCGGCGAAGTCCTCGCGAACCGCACCGTCGAAGTCAGCGAAGCCATTCACCTTCGTTCGCAGGAACTGGGCGAGACCATCGTCACGAGCACCCAGGCGTTCGATCAGGCTATCGCCGGTCGTACCCAGCGTCTCTCCGACACCTTGGAGAACCAGACCCGTCAGCTCGACGAAACCCTCACTATTCATACGCAGGGCCTCGACGAAACGCTCACAGCGCGTAGCGAATACCTCAACAATGCTCTGGGAACTCACGCGTCGTCCATCGACCAGAGCCTAGCCGTTCGCTCCGCTGAAATTGCGTCGACACTGACTGTCCGCGCAGCTGAAATCGACCAGAACCTGGCAGCGCGCTCGAGCGAAATCGCGTCGAACCTGACAGAACGCGGCTCTATGCTTGATCTCAATCTTGCAGCGCGTGCGGCTGAAATTGCTTCCACTCTGGCCGACCGCAATGCTGAGCTTGATCAGAACCTTGCGCTCCGTTCTGCCGAAATCGCAACTACCTTGGCTGAGCGCGGCTCTGAACTTGATCAGAGCTTTGCAACACGCTCGGCAGAGCTCACTTCGACACTATCGGCGCGTAGCCAGACACTCGAACAGAACCTCGCCCATCGTGCAGCGGAGATTGCGGCAAGCCTCGCCACCCACGCTGGCGACATTGACCAGAACATGGCGCTGCGCTCGGCAGAGCTCAACAACACCCTTGCCGCTCGCGCTTCGGAGTTGAACGAAACCTTCTCCGGCCGCGCCGACGAATTCTCCACCACCATTTCTTCGCGTACGCAGGAACTGGCGGCAACATTGGCCGACAGCACGCAGAACCTTTCTCAGGCTTTCGATGGCCGTGCCGACGAGCTGGCAAGCACCATTTCGGCGCGCACCCAGGAACTGGCGGCCACTCTGGCCGACAGCACGCAGAACCTATCGCAGGCCTTCGATGGCCGTGCCGACGAGTTGGCAAGCACCATTTCGGCGCGCACCCAGGAACTGGCGGCAACACTCACCGAGCGCACCGACAACCTCTCGCAGGCCTTCGATGGTCGCGCCGAAGCCCTTGCCGACACGATCACCGCGCGCTCGCAAGACCTCAGCGCCACACTGTCGGAACGCACCAACGCGCTCTCGCTCGAATTCGAAACCCGCACCCGCGACCTCGCTGGTCAAATCGACGAGCGCACCGGCACTCTGGTGTCGAACCTCGACGAACGCACCTACGAGCTGGCCAACGCAGTTCACACGCGTACCCTGCAACTCAACGAAGCTCTCGGCACCCGTACCCAGTCGCTCTCCGACACGCTCGCAACCCACACAGCCTCGATTGGCGAAACCATCGGCCTGCATACCGCAGAGCTGGCGTCGACCCTTGATCAGCATGGTGCAAATGCCCGTGGCAGCATTGAAAATGCTCTGCGTCAGGCAACCGACACCATGTCGGAACGTCTCGAAGAAATGTCGCAGACGGTCACCACTAAGGTCACAGAAGTCAACAATGGTCTCGAAAGCGGCCTCGATGCTGCCATCGTTCGCATCGCCGACGCAGAACGCGGCGTAGCAGCGAGCATCGAAAGCGCCAGCATCACTGTCGGCGAAAGCGCCCGTCAGGCGGCTGAGCTCATCGAACACGGTGTTAACTCCGCCCGTCAGGCCATCTCTGACATGGTCGATGAGCGCCTTGGCACCCTGCCCGAGGCAATCACTGCGCGTGCAGACATTACCGCAGAACGCCTGGCTGCCCTCAACGCGACCATCAGCACCTCGATCACCCAGTCCATGGCGGACCTCGAAGCGGGCGCTGACCGTATCGAAGAAACCATCGCGACCCGCATCACTGCGGCGGCTCACGCGATTTCGGACAATGTCGAGAACACAGCGACCCGCATGGACTCCGCTGTCCGCTCTGCACTCGACCAGATCCGTCTGGCCGCAACCAATATCGATCAACTGGTCAGCGTGAAGGCAGTGGATGCTGCCGAAGCAATCGAAACTCGCCTCACCGACATCAATCGCTCGGTGGAAGTGCACACTTCGACCTTCGCTCAGTTGGTCACCGAAAAGACCGGCCTGCTGCACAACGCGTTGGCGAACCACGGCAATATCCTGCGTGATGCTCTCACTGAGAACAGCACACAGGCTGAGCAGCTGATGGCAAACTCGACAGGTCGCATCCTGAGCGACGTGAGCACTGCCCTCAACAAGCTCAACGACTCCAATCTCCTGCTGCAGCGCGTCCTCGACGCTTCGACCGCAAATCTGGCGAGCCTCGAAACCAGCGTGGCGCAGCAGACCGCGAACTACTCCAGCACCATGCGCGAAGCCATGGGCCAGACCGAACAGGCTGGCACGATGGTTGCCCAGCACGTTGGCGCCCTCCAGACGACAATTCAGTCGATGGTCCAAGAGTTTGGCTCGATCCTCGGCCGTCTCGACCACGAGGCCGTTGGCCTCAACATGGCCGCGCACGCCCTCGACAGCTCCAGCACCACTGCACTGGAAAATCTCGAACAGCGCCGCGAGGCAATGGACTCCCTCGCGCAAAGCTTTGCGTCGCGTGCCGACGACATCGACGGCCGTATGCGCGTTTTTGCACAGAGCATTGCCGACACCGTCAACGACACGGAACGCCGCCTGATCGGTGCGCGCCGCGCCATGGACGAAGCCCTCAACGCGACCACACACACCGTCACCGATGTGCTGGCGAACACCACCCAGACCCTCACAGAGGCTCTGGAACAGAACAGCGAAAACGTCGCCAACGCGCTCTACACGACCAACGAACGCTTCACTTCGACCCTGAACAGCAATGTTTCGCAGGTTGATCAGGCCGTTCAGCGCGCCGCAGATGCAGCAGCAAATGTTCTGCACCAGACCCAGAGCCAAGTGCGTCTGGCGCTGTCCGAACAGGCCAACCAGGTCAACGCTGCTCTCGACGAAAATGCCAACAAAGTCAGCGATGTACTCGCCACAACTGCTGGCAGCGTAACCGACGTTCTGACCACGACCACGAGCTCGCTCGCCGACACAATTTCGGACTCTACCGCTTCGGTTCGCAACGCCATTTCGACCAATGCCGGCCAGCTGCGCCGCGCTCTGGACGAAACCACTGGCGACGTGACCGGCAAGCTTGGTGAATTCCATTCGGTCGCCGATACCGAAAGCCGCCGTGCAAGCGAAGTTCTGCAGGAAGCGCAGCAGCGCATGATGGTTGAGATGCAGCGCGCAATCGACGAAGCCACCCAGCGCTTCAACGAAACCGCTCGTGCAATGCGCGAAACTGCCCGCGAAGTGGGTGGCGAACTGGAAGCGACCCGCGCCGAATTGGCTCGCAGCGTCAACGATCTACCGGAAGAAACCCGCGCCAGCGCCGCCGCAATGCGCCGCGTCGTGGCCGAGCAGATCGAAGCGCTCAGCGAACTCAATGCCATCGTCCGTTCGCAGCCAGCGAGCCACGACGTCGCTGAGCGCCGCGCGCCGAACCGCCCTGCCCCACGCCAGCCAGAAGCACCGAGCTTTACGCAGCGTCAGCCAGAACCTGCCCGCGAAGTTTACCGTCCGGAACCGGCTCAGGCGACCTTGGTTGACCCGATCCGTACCCAGCCGGTCGAGCCGCAGCCAGCACCAGCCCGTGTTGCACCGCGTCCGCAGCCACAGCCACAAGCGGCTCTGCCAACTGCGGCAGAAGTTGCCGCGGCCGCCGTTGCCGAAGCCGGTCCTCCACGGGACGGCGGTTGGCTCCGCGACGTGCTGCGTAACGCCTCGGCCAAGCAAGCCGGTGGCATTGCTCCTCAGGGCCTTTCGGGCCTGACTGAAGAGATCGCCCGTGCGATTGATGAGAATGCACTGGCGGAAGCTTGGGCACGCTATCAGTCTGGTGAATCGAATGTTTTCACCCGCCGCATCTATTCGCTGACCGGCCAAGGCACCTATGACGAAGTGCGCCGTCGCATCCAGCGCGAGCCAGACTTCGCGCGCACAGCACAGGCCTATATGACCGAGTTTGAAGCGCTGCTTAAGCGTGCCGCCTCGGGCAATAACCCAGCTGCCGAAACCCGCGAGTATCTGCTTTCGGATCGCGGCAAGGTTTACACGACCCTCGCTCACGCCAGCGGCCGCCTCGCGTAAAACAACACATAATCGAGATGAAAAAGCCCCGGAGAGATCCGGGGCTTTTTTTGGCACATCTGTGGCCCGGTGCTGGCACTTTTGGGCGTCAGGCGAGGCCCGGGCGTGGCTTTTTGGGGCCACGGCGGAGTGGCAACGTGTTGGCGATGCAGAGCAATTGGTGGTTTTTTGGGGGGCGGAGGCGCGACTGTCCTATGGGCAGGCAGAAGCACTATCTCTGGGAGGAGAATACAAGATCTGGGGAGTGCGGGGTTAAGTGAAGGGGCCGGACCAAGAGGCTGATGGAAGGCCCCCTCACCCGCCCCAAGTGGGGCGACCTCTCCCCGTGGGGGAGAGGTAAAAAGAGGTGGGGAGAGTTAAAAGTGGCTCAGAGGGATTTTGGGGGTTTTAGTTTGAGCGAAATCAGAACGCAGATCACCGCTAGGGCGCAGGCGACGACTGAGTAGAAGAACGCGAAACTACCCAACGGCTCCATGAGCGCGCCGAAGACGATGAGACCCACCATCGCGGCAGCCTGCGTGAGCATGTTGGAAAAGCCCTGCGCTTCAGCGGCGTTCTCTTCGCGGGTCCAATTGGCGATGAAGTGGACCATGCCAAAATAGCCCAGACCAAAGCTCAAGGCGTGCAAGCACTGCGCGACATAGAGCAGCCAAACAGGCGGGCTGAAGGCCATGATGGCGAAGCGCACGAGCCCAGCGATTGCCGACACCATGATCATATTGCGCGCCGTGAACCGGCCGCCGAATTTTCGCCAGCCAAACATCAAGGTTGCTTCAGCTGCTGCTGACACCGCCAGCAAGGGGCCGATGTGATAGCTGCCAATACCGTTCTCGTGCCAGAGAAGCGAGGCAAAGCCACCCATGATCGCATTGCCCCCATTGACGAGAGCAAAGGCGACAAGTGGCAGAACAAACCAAAGCTTGAGCGAGTCTTTGAGGCGGCTGGGTGCGTTCTGATCGGCTGTGACGGCGGCAACAGTGAGCTGCGGCTCTGGGGCGCGAAAACGCGGGAGTAGGAATGCCAGAAGCGCACGCGCGACGACCACAGCGACATAGAGATAGACGAAGGCCTCTGCGCCCCAAGTGCTCAGAGCAGACCCCATGATAATGGCAGAAGCGACATAGCCAACGGTCGCCCAGGCGCGAATGACGCCGAAGTCTGTGCCGTTACGGCGGGTCATGCGCACAGTGGCAGCATCGATCACCGGGGGAACGAGGCCATTGCTCGAGGCACACAGGGCCCAGACGAAC
Organism: Devosia sp. MC1541; assembly: GCF_012847305.1. NCBI lineage: Bacteria > Pseudomonadati > Pseudomonadota > Alphaproteobacteria > Hyphomicrobiales > Devosiaceae > Devosia > Devosia sp. MC1541. Next base: position 155,931 of record NZ_JABBDZ010000005.1, on the reverse strand, counting down.
AAAATGCCCCAGAATTCAGAGACGTAGAAGAGCGGCAAGGCAACCAAGGCCGAGACGATGGATAGACCTATCAGCGCCGTCCGCCAGTCATCGGCCTTATCAGCAATGCGTCCAACGACAACGTTGAGGATGAGCAGCAACAGGGTCGGCAAGGCATTGATAAAGCCAATTTGCTCGGCCTGAATGCCGTTCTCAAAGAGCCAGATGCCTAAGAAGACAGAAGCAACGCCACCGGGAAAATAGACGGTGAACTGATAGATTGTCGCGCGCAGCTCGGGAGTATCCCAGCGCGAAGCCAACGACTGCATGAAACTTGAACTCCGGCGCAAAACCGCGCCCCCAAAACCCTACATGAGCCGGAAGTTCAATTGACGCAAGGAGATTTTACGAGGTGAAGTCAGAGGTCGCCAAAAATTGATAGAGTTCAGTCGCTTAGGTGCGTTTTCGACCTGTCGTCGCTGTCATCTCCGTCCAGCGGATAAGCTCAAACTCGCCGGAATGATTTTCAACGACGGCTGTGCAGCTTTCGACCCAATCGCCGGTGTTGATGTATTGAATGCCCAAGCGGTCGTGCATGTCAGCGAGGTGAATATGGCCGCAGATGACGCCATCGACACCAGTTTCCTTGGCCTCATGGACAAGGGCTTCCTCAAACCGCCCGATGACGGAAACGGCGTTTTTCACGCGCTGCTTGGCCCATGCACTGAGTGACCAGTATTGCAAACCAAGGCGACGGCGAACCCAATTGATGGCGCCGTTGACGCGCAGGGCTGCGTTGTAGGCCCAGTCGCCGACATGCGCGAGCCATTTGGCGTTCATCACCACCACGTCGAACTGATCACCGTGAATAACGAGATAGGTTTTTCCGGTGGCGGAGGTGTGGATCGTGCGCTCGACCAGCTCGATTTCACCGAAATAGGTGCCGAGATATTCGCGCAAAAATTCGTCGTGATTGCCCGGCAAGTAGACGACGCGCGCGCCAGCCTTGGCCTTGTCGAGAATGATCTGTACCAGCTGATTGTATTCTTCAGGCCAGTGCCACTGCTTGCCCAAGCGCCAGCCATCGACAATGTCGCCGACCAGATAAATCATATCGGCATCGTGGGCGCGCAAGAAGTCGATCAATTGCTTGATGCGGATCGGTTTCATGCCGAGATGCACGTCGGACAGAAATAGCGCCCGGACATGTCGGGTTTGACGATCTTCGGCCATAAGCCAGGCGCCCTCGTTTCAAGCAGAACTTATACTATCGCTGGTCGCTATCGCTGAATACGCAAAAGCAGGCAAGTCAGAATTAAATCGCCAGCTCAACGGATACGCGACTTCAACGCGAGGATGCGTTGGTAACTCTGGTCAATATTTTTTGCAAATTCTGGGTCGCGTTCCGCCTCGGAAACGAGGATGTCGCGGATTTCTTTCCCCAGTCCTGGTCGATATTCGGCCGTGTTGGAAAACAGAAGTACGTCCACACCAGCGCGGACAGCGCGCGTCACGGTCTGTTCGAGCGTGTAGTGATCGCGGATTGCACCCATTTCGAGATCGTCAGTGATGACCACGCCGTCAAAGCCAATGTCATTGCGGAGCACGCCATCGATCCACTGCCGGGACAAAGAGGACGGGGTTTTATCCCCGGCGTCGGAATAATCCGCGTGATAGAGGTGCCCGACCATCACCATGTCCATCAAGCCATCCGCCTGCATGAGACGATAAGGCTCAAGCTCCGCATCAGACCAGGTTTTGGTGATGTCGACATAGCCTTCGTGACTATCGGCGGTAGACGAGCCGTGTCCGGGGAAATGCTTGAGTGCAGTCACCAGGCCCGCCTCATGATGCGCTTGGATAAAGGCACTGTCATAGGCTGCCACCACCGCAGGATCTGCCGAATAAGCACGGCCAAACTTGGCGATGATCTGATTGTTGAGATTGGTATTGAGGTCTGCCACAGGGCCGAAATTGACCGAGAAACCGACGTCGGCAATGCCGCGCGCCATTTCGGCATAGATCATCTCGGCTTGCTCAACCGAGTTGACCGCTGCAATCCGGGCCGCATTGGGGATTTCTTTAAACCCAACATCTTTGGTCAGGCGTTCTACCGACCCGCCCTCTTGGTCGAGGGTGATAAAGGGCTTTAAGTCTGGAGACGCAGCGCGAAAACTGGCGTTCAATTCGGCGACGCCGGCAAGGCTGGAGACATTCTTTTTCAAGAACATGACCCCGCCAATTGCCCCTTCGGCCAATTGCTCGGTAACGGCGACAACGCCCTTGGACTTGGGGGAAGTGCCTTCAAAGCCCACCACGACCATTTGCCCCGCCTTTTCGGCAAGGCTGGCAGCTGCGGCGGCGGAGACCGAACCCAAAAGCACAGCGATAAACGCAAAAGTTCGAAGCAAAGCAATCACCTGGTTACGCGCAGAGGAGCAAATGGACCGTCAAAAATGTCCATAGCGTGGTGAAAATGCATTTTTTAGGTGCAGAGCCAGCACCAAAGCGCGATAATGGCCCCAGGTGGACGCAATGCCGGATGTTCAACCTTTCATCCGACAACCATCATACTTTTCGGGCGGAGACCGCAGGGTCGCCGCCCGTTTTTTTCGTTTTAGACCTTGTTCTGGCGGTTGGCGATGAGATCATCCACCACTGCCGGATCTGCTAGGGTCGAGGTATCGCCCAATGCGCCAAAGTCATTTTCGGCGACCTTGCGCAGGATACGGCGCATGATCTTGCCCGAACGGGTCTTCGGCAGGCCAGGAGCCCACTGAATATAGTCTGGCGACGCGATCGGACCGATTTCCTTACGAACCCAATTGCGCAGTTCAGCGCGCAACTCGTCACTGGAACTCTCACCAGCCATCAGCGTGACATAGCAATAAATGCCCTGCCCCTTGATGTCGTGTGGGAAGCCAACGACAGCGGCCTCGGATACCTTTGGATGGGCGACCAGAGCGCTTTCCACTTCGGCGGTGCCGAGGCGGTGACCCGAGACGTTGAGAACGTCGTCGACGCGACCGGTGATCCAATAGTAGCCGTCTTCATCGCGACGGCAGCCGTCGCCCGTGAAGTAATAGCCCTTGTAGGTTTCGAAATAGGTCGAAACGAAGCGACCATGATCGCCCCAAATGGTGCGCGCCTGCCCCGGCCAAGAATCCTTGATGGCAAGAACGCCTTCGCCCTTGGTCTGATCCTGCAGCTTGCCTTCTGGCGAGAGCACAACCGGCTGAACACCATAGAATGGCACGGTGGCCGAGCCCGGCTTGGTCGGTGTTGCACCTGGGAACGGGGCAATCATATGGCCACCGGTCTCGGTCTGCCACCACGCATCAACGATGCCGCAGCGGTCCTTACCGATGTGCTTGCGATACCACATCCATGCTTCTGGATTGATCGGTTCACCAACAGTGCCGAGAAGGCGCAGCGAAGGCATGTCATGCTTATCAGCATATTCAGAACCAGCACCCATAAGCGCGCGAATGGCGGTTGGTGCGGTGTGGAAGATGTTGACGTTATGACGCTCAACCACCTGCCAGAAACGGCTGGAGTCTGGCCAAGATGGAATGCCTTCGAACATGACCGTGGTCGCGCCATTGGCGAGCGGGCCATAGACGATGTAGCTGTGGCCAGTGATCCAACCCACGTCTGCCGTGCACCAGAACACTTCGCCACGACGATAATCGAAGCTGCGCTCATGGGTCAGCGAGGCATAGGTGAGATAGCCGCCAGAGGTGTGCAGCACGCCCTTTGGCTTGCCGGTTGAACCAGAGGTGTAGAGGATGAACAGCGGATCTTCCGCATTCATTGGCTCTGGGTCATGGAAGGGTTCAACGCCAGCGGCGGCTTCATGCCACCAGACGTCGCGCGCGCCCTTCATGTCGACAGTGCCGCCCGTATTCTCGACAACGAGAACCTTGGACACGCCGGGGCAATTCTGCAGGGCAGCATCGACGTTCGCCTTGAGGGGAACAGTCTTGCCACCGCGACGGCCTTCGTCAGCGGTGATGACCAGCGATGAATCGCAGTCATTGATGCGGCCAGCCAGCGAATCCGGCGAGAACCCGCCAAACACAACAGAGTGAACCGCACCGATGCGCGCGCAAGCGAGCATGGCATAGGCCGCCTCTGGAATCATTGGCAGGTAAATGGTGACGCGATCACCCTTTTTGACGCCCAGCTTCTTGAGGACGTTTGCGCAGCGGCAGACTTTCTCATGCAGCGTGCGGTAGGTGATATGTAGTGCTTCGTCGGCCGGATTGTCCGGCTCCCAGATAATCGCAACGTCATCGCCACGCTCGGCAAGGTGCCGATCAATGCAGTTGGCAGCAACGTTCAGGACACCGTCTTCGAACCATTTGATCGAGACATCCGGATAGGCAAATGTGGTGTTCTTGATTGTCTTGGGGAAGCTTACCCAATCCAGCCGCTTGGCCTGGTCTGCCCAAAAACCATCGGGGTCTTCTACCGAACGACGATAGTCGGCCTGGTATTGGTCCTGCTTGGTGTGGGTGTGCGCGAGTGCTTCAGCGCTTGGCTGGAATACGAGCTGTTCGCTCATAGGCATCCTCCCTTCGTCTCTCCCACAACTGTTCTACCTGACACCGCAACTATGCGGCAAGTACCGTGGGAGTCGCTGACCGTCTTACACCAGCATGGGGGCTTGCCGAAATGGCAGGTGAGAACCCATTAACAGCTAACCTGTTAGTGTGGCGAAACGCACCAAGAAGCGCGTCCATTGAGGAGGCTCATGGCAGAGATGACAGTACGGGCGGCGACGCCCGCAGATATCGGCCTCGTGCATCGGCAGTTGGCTGCGGTGATCCACGAGTCACCCCATTATTCAGAGCGTTTCAAAGCCCATGAGGCGGCGCGGCTGGACAAAACCTTCCTCCGCAATTTGCTCGCGATTGACCCGTGGCACATCATGATCATGTGTAGCGACGGTGTGCCGGGTGGCGCGATGGTTTCAGGTCCTGAATGCGGCGCAGTCTTCCGCTATTGGTCCTGGGTATTCCCAGAGGCACGGCAAACCAAGCTGGGCATGTTTGGCATGCGGGCCTTCGACGAGCATTGGGACAATGGCCGGTTTCACAAGGCCTATACCTATGTGCGGCCTGACAATGCCGTGGCGCGCGCTTTGCTCAAACGCTACGGCTATCGGGAAACGGCGCTGCTGGAAAAGCACATATTCGGCGAGGACTATCTCGTCATCGAAAAGTTCTACACGCGCCAAGATGGGCCTTATGACAGTGGCTATATGGGGCGTTTGGGCCGTCTCAAGAAACAGATCAGGCAGTTGGTCGGCGGCTAGCGCGCGAAATATTGGCGAATGGAGACATCGACCTTGGCGACGCGCCAAGCGATGAGCCAGAGCACCAGCGACCATAGGCTAATGGCGAGGCACGCCGAAACGGCCGCGCCGACGAGGCCATAGGCGGGCACGAGGGCCAGATTGCCCAAGACGAGCGCCGATAGGCCGATGATGACGGCAGGAATGCTGGCCCAAGGGTGATCATAGATCGACAGCACCATGGCCGCCGGCCCCAAGAGCGAGCGCACCAGCAAGGCCAGCGACAGCAAGACCAAGGGCCACAGGCCAGCGCCAAAACCTTCACCAAAGATTGAAAGCGCCAAGGGGCCAAAAATGATGACCCCGACCAGCATCACCAGCGCCGCAAGGCTGGCAGCAAGATTGGCCTCCCCCACTTTACGCAAGAAGCCAGCCCGATCGGCATTGGCCTCGCGCTCGAAGATTTCGGGGAGAATGACGGCATAGACCGCAGCGACGCCGAAAGACACCAGAACGAAAATCCGGCTGACGACGCCAAAGATCGCCAGATCCTTTTTGCTCAGCTGGGTCGAGAGCAGCAGAAGGTCGATGTCGAAGAAGAAATCGGTGGCTAGACCAATGATCACCCAAGGTAGGGCAAAGCGCCACCAACGGCGGGTTTCGGGCTGTGAGGGCTCAAGCGCAATGGGAAGCTTGCGCAGGATCGCAAGAACATAGGCGAACTGCAGTGCGGCAATCGCCAGAAAACCGAACGCAATGGCCCACAGCAAGGTGGTGAAGCCTTCGGTCGGTTGCTCGATGAAGGTGAGACAAACGAGGAAAGTGGCAACCACCATCATCGGGCGGAAAAGACTATCGGCGAAATAGCCCGCATAGGGGCGCTTGAGGCCCACGAGCACAGCACCACTGATGTAGTTGACCGCAGTGGCACAGGCCAGAATGACGATGGGCAGATGCAGCGCGCCCTGCCCCAAAAGCGCCAGCACCAGAACAACGCCGAAGCAGATCGCGACATGGGCATAAGCGCGCTTGATAAAGGCGACGAGTTTTCCGGTTTCGCGCTTGGCCGCATATTCGGCAACGAAGTAAGTGCCGATGGTCTGAAAGCCTAAGGGCATAAAGCAGGCGATCAGATTTACCGCTGCAATAGCGAGCATATAGTCCGCAAGGATCGCTGCGCCCCATGCGCGGGCAATCAGCGCCTGGACGATAAAGGTGAGCCCTGCCCCCGCAAGGCGACTGGCAAAAATAATGCTCGACTGCGACGCGAGCCGTCCGACAAAACTCATGAAAACTGTCGATCCAAGGGCGGTAATGGTTGATCGGACTGGGCAATATTGCGGTTGGCGCGACTGAGGGTGCGGCGCAGGCGATGAAGCATCTCCCGGGCGCTCAAGGCCCCAACTCCCAAAGCATAGGCCAGAGGGTTGGAGGCATAATTGACCACAGGAGGAACCGGGGTAATGACGCCACGCGACCCCACCATGCCTTTTTTGAATTGATGGAGGCCGAGGAAGCCATCGGTCCCGCCGAGATCATACCAATCGGCATCTGTGTTCTGGCTGAGCCATTGGATGATGTGGAAGTGGAGGAAATAGCCCGCGCGCAAAGGCAGCGCCGCAGCATTCGTCGCGCCATAGAGATAAACGGCGCGCTTGCCAGCTTTAAAAATGACCGCGCCCGCTACGAGCGTGTCACCCTCGTAGACATAGAACAGCGCCGGGCGCAGCGCAGGATCGAGCGCAAAGAGCTTATCCAGCGTGTCAAAAGCAGAAAAATCGGGGAACAACTTACGCTCTGACATAGCGGCATAGAGCGACTTGAACGCGCCAAGCTGTTCGGGCGGAGCGGGTTCAAAGCGCAGATTGTTTTTCTCAGACTTGTTCAGTTGGCGCCGCCAGGTTTGATCAAAGCTAGCGCGCAGCTCACCCTCTGAGAGTTGCAATTTGACGAGATAGCGATCGGGATAGGTGAGCGCATAGCCGCGCTTGAACCCTGCCCCGCGCAGTGCAGCATAATCAGCATTGTGCGGATCGGTGCTGGCATGGGGAAGGATCGACACCAACATCCCGCGCTTATCGGCATATTCGGCCTTCAGCGCTGCCACCATAGCGCTATAAATTGCATCAGCTTCTGGATGCTGGGTGTCAGCGATCATCGGCGCCCACTTGGCAATGGCGATAGAGGATAGCCCACCGGGCAAGCGCTGAATCATGATCAGCACACCACCAACCGGCACATTGCCGACGTAAAACAGATTGGGCTCCAGAATGACGGAGGGCCAGCGCATTTGCGCAAAGGCAAAGATCTGCTCCTGACAGACCGTGTCGAACCCCGAAATGATCGCATCCCAATCATCGGCACCGACCAGCCGACGTGTCAGCTCGATAGTATCCGCCCGAAGCGCGCCGCTCGGACGCAACATCTCGACGCGATCAACAGAACTAACTGCAGCGGACATAAAAACATCTTCCGGACGGCATTCAACATCCGGAAGATAAAACGCTCACATGTTTAAATTCCTACTGCGCCAGTGAAAGCCCAGAGAGCTTTTCACTATCGTTTCGCAACTCTTAATGTGCAGCCGCCACATGCGGCGTGTAGAGGAACGGAATTTCCGGGATAGCAACAAAGCTACCAACGCCCTCGAGCAACATCCGAACGGCGACAAAGAGAATGATGAGTAGACCAACCCAAGCGATCCAGCGGAACTTGTGCAGGAGGCGCGCAATAAAAGACGCCGCGACGCCCATGAGCACTACAGACAGCGCCAGACCAAAGACCATTGCTTCGATGTGATGTTGCGCTGCGCCGGCTACCGCCAAAACATTGTCCAGCGACATGGACACGTCGGCGATAACGATCTGGGTCACCGCCTGCCGAAGGGTTTTCTTTGGCGCCTTGCCGGCAACACGTCCGTCAGCATTGATATCAGCGTTGTCGAGGGCTTCATGCGCCTCCACTTCATCCTGATGAGAAACACTAAGTTCGCGGTACATTTTCCAGCAAACCCAGAACAGCAGCGCGCCCCCAGCAACGAGCAAGCCTCCGCCCAGAGAGAGAAGCTCGGTGGTGATCAACGCGAAGATAATGCGCAGTCCCGTAGCGGCCAGAATACCGATGAGAATTGCTTTACGACGCAGGTCGGAGGCTAGCCCGGCCGCGGCCAAACCAATGACCACCGCGTTATCACCAGCGAGGACGAGATCGATAAAAATTACTTGCAGGAGCGATGACAGAAAACTCGAGTCTATGCCAAACATCGAAAAATTGTCCCAGAGTATTGGCAGCGCTATACGCCTGCTCGGCTAAACTGGGAATGCTCTTTGTCAGGCACAGATCACACACAAGCCATGACACTTGCGCATAGGGCGAGCCGAGAGCCTCGATTAAGAGGCTATCGTGCGGCCAGAACAGAATTTTAAGATTAGAAAATCCACGAAGACCTGAAGGCCTTGGTGGGTGCACAAGGGCTCGAACCTTGGACCCGCTGATTAAGAGTCAGCTGCTCTACCATCTGAGCTATGCACCCGTAAGGGTTTGGGTGATTTCTCACCCCTTCGTATTCTGACCACCGAGGTTAGAAAACCTTGGTGGGTGCACAAGGGCTCGAACCTTGGACCCGCTGATTAAGAGTCAGCTGCTCTACCATCTGAGCTATGCACCCGTAAGGGTTTGGATGATTTCTCATCCCTTCGTATTCGGACCACCGAGGTTAGAAAACCTTGGTGGGTGCACAAGGGCTCGAACCTTGGACCCGCTGATTAAGAGTCAGCTGCTCTACCATCTGAGCTATGCACCCGAAAGGGTTTGGCCGGAGCCAAGAAACAAAACCTCAATGAAGAGATTTAGACTTTGGTGGGTGCACAAGGGCTCGAACCTTGGACCCGCTGATTAAGAGTCAGCTGCTCTACCATCTGAGCTATGCACCCGAAGGCGGTGTGAACCGCCGTCACCAAAGTGGGTGCTATGTAACAAGCGAGTTTCCGACTGTCCAGCGTGAAAAATGCTGGATGTGTATAACTTTGCTGAGAGTTAGGCAGGCTGCGCTTTTCGGCACCGCAGATAGGAATAGTCTGACATTTCAACGACATTGGCGCCGAAGGTGGACAGCTGCGCCTGCTGATCTTCCAACAGCGTCACCGTGCGCGCGATGATGTATCGAATCTCTTCAGTCCGGTCGTCATCCCCCTCGAGAATGGACACGGCGCGCAACAGGTAGTCACGTGCGAGCAGATGCGATGATTGCATAGGAGGCTCCGCAATGAGTTTTGGAGAAGACACTGGTTGAAACAGGCGCGAATTTGCCTGACCCAAGTTGCAGCGCTGTTGCACTGTCCGACGTAGATTAAGTCAAATGCGACAGATTCCAGTAAAGTGCTGTGGGTATGTAAAATTTGTCGATACGGATGAGTTTAATCACGGGGGCGAGAGGTGGGGTTTTGGGGTGCGTTTTGACCTGTGATATTTCAGGGGTTTAGGGTGTGGTTGGAGGTGTGGTGGGCCCCTCACCCGACGCGACGCACCGACCAAGCCATTCGAGCGTAGCTCTCACGGCCTTCTCCGCTAAGATCGGTCCACCGGAGCGATCTCTTCACGCTGCGAAGCCCCCGAAGGGAGAGGTGAAGAGAACAGCGACGAAAAACCTGGGGTCGGGGTGGCTTGCCTGAGGGTAGACTGGGGGACGATTCGTACGAAGGAATAGCCCTGTGCCCGTCCCGCCATTCACCGCAGTGGTCGATACTCTGCCCGAAACTGTACCCTTTGTCGGGCCCGAAGCGATTGAGCGGCGGACCGGAATTAAGACGCGCGCGCGTATCGGCGCCAATGAATCCGTCTTTGGCCCGAGCCCAAAAGCGCTGCAAGCCATTCGCGACAATGCCGACAGTGTTTGGTCTTATGGCGACCCAGAGAATTTTGAGCTGCAGCAGGCGCTCGCCGCCAAGTTCGGGGTCTCGCCAGACGAAATCACCATTGGTGAGGGCATTGACGGGCTGATGAGCTGGGTCGTTCGCCTGTTTATCGCACCGGGCGATAAGGTGGTTATGGCGGCGGGTGGCTACCCGACGTTTATCTATCATGTGTCGGGCTATGGCGGGGATTTGCACTACGTCCCCTATATGCGCGACCATGAAGACCCAATCGCTTTGGCCTCAAAGGCCCGCGAAGTGGGCGCGAAAATGGTCTATCTCGCCAATCCGGACAATCCGATGGGGACGTGGTGGCCTGCCGAAACCATTCAGGCGTTTATTGATGCTGTGCCCGAAGACTGCATCATCGTGCTCGATGAAGCCTATGGCGAATGCGCGCCCGAAGGCACAATGCCCGCCATCGACACGTCGCGCCCCAATGTCTTGCGCATGCGAACCTTCTCGAAAGCCTATGGCCTAGCTGGGATGCGGTGTGGCTATGCCATTGGCAATGCGCGCCTAACCCGCGCCTTCAACCGCATCCGCAACCATTTTGGTATTACCCGCCTGACCCAAGCGGCGGCCCTCGCTGCGCTGCAGGACGAAGCACACTTGCAGTGGGCGCTAAACTCGATTGATGCGTCGCGTGAGCGTCTTTACGCCATCGCCAGAGAACACGGGCTAAACCCCATTCCATCGGCGACCAATTTCGTGACCATTGATTGCAAGCGCGATGGCGCGTTTGCCAAGGCCGTGCTCGACGCGCTGGCCGAACAGGGCGTGTTTATCCGCAAGCCCGGATCGCCGGGGCATGATCGGTGTATCCGTGTCAGCTGTGGGTCTGAGCGCGAGATGGATATTTTCGCTGCAGCGCTGCCCATTGCGCTCAAGCAGGCTCAGGGCGACGCGTAAAGACTGATTTCTGCGCGCAACGGCAAATGATTGGACCCTAGAGGATCACCCGCCTCTAGGGTTTTTATACGCGCATTGCCACGCGAAAAGACGTTGTCGATTGGCACGCCGAGCAGCCCGAGATTGACAGGCCAAGTGGCCGAGGGCCAGCCGCCGATTGCAAGGCCTTGATTGGCGGCCAGAGTGGCCAGCGGATCGGACCAAGGGGCGGCATTAAAATCGCCCGCCATGACGACTGGGCCTTCGATGGTCTTGAGGAACTCGCCGACGGCCTGAAGCTCAACCCAAGAGGCCCCATCAAAATAGGGTTTGGAGAGGTGCACGCCGACAATGGTCACGGTCTCGCCATTGAGCGTCAGTTCGGCAGAGACGAGACGATCGCGGGAGAATGGGGGCAAGCGCTGCACACGAGCATTTGCCATCGGCAAAGCTGAGTGAAGCGATATATCGCACGCCCTGCCCTCTTCGCAGCCTACGCTATAGGGCAAGGCGCGCTTGAGCCGATCAAACTGATGGCTGATACCGGGGCTCTCCAAGATCAGGGCAACATCGGGCGGGTTGGCCAGAATGCCATCCACAAGCTTGGAAGGCGTGGGATTGTCAAACAAGACATTGAACGAGACCAGCGAGAATTCTGCCTTGGGCGCTTCATAAATCGGCGGACGACGCCCGAGGTAGTCGCGGACATAGGTGACGCTGTGAACGGCACCGGCGATCATGATGAAGAGCAGGAGCGTGCCGCGCAGACGCGCGCCAGCGATCATCGCGCCGATGGCAAAAATCGCGCCGAGCCCGAGGATGTGAAAGCGCAGGGTCTGGAGCAAGAGCTCGCCCGGCAGGCCCGGCAAATACCAGATCAACCCGAGCAGACCGAGCACAACCAAACCTAGCGCCAGCATGGCGCCGCGGAATTCTGCACGTTTGAGCATCAACACTCCATCATCACCCGAGTGACCGGCTAGACCAGTTTCGACAGCTCAGTGCAAGTGCGCAAAACAAAAGGCCCCGGCTTATCGCCGAGGCCCATAATGACACTTGCGTGTTTAAAAGCGATTAGCCTGCCAGCGCGCCTTGTGCGGCAGCACCACGCTCGATGACAACACGGTTGAGTGCGTTGAGATAAGCGCGGGCCGAAGCCACCAGAGTATCAGGCTCGGCAGCATTGCCCGAGGCGATACGGCCGTTCATTTCGAGGCGAACGTGTGCCGATGCCTGCGCGTCGGTGCCGCCGGTTACCCCGTCAACCGCATAGAGAACCAGATGCGGGTTGGCGTCTGCGGCCAGCTTGATGGCGTTGAAGATCGCGTCAACCGAGCCCGTGCCTTCATAGGTCACTGACTTTTCTTCGCCCTCAATGGTGACCGTCAAATTGCACTTGTGAATGCCACCGGTCTTGGAGATGACTTCGAGGTCAACCAACTTGATGCGATCGCCAGCCGAACCGACTTCGTCATCAACCAGCGCTACAAGGTCAGCGTCGTAAACGTGCTTCTTGCGGTCAGCCAGATCCTTGAAGCGCTGGAAGGCTTCTTGGAAGGCATTGTCGCCCAGCTCGTAACCCAGTTCCTTGAGCTTGTCCTTGAACGCAGCGCGGCCCGAGTGCTTGCCCATGACCAAGGTGGTTTCCTTAATGCCGACGCTCGCCGGGGTCATGATTTCATAGGTTTCAGCGTTCTTGAGCATGCCATCCTGGTGGATGCCGCTCTCATGCGCGAAGGCATTCTTGCCGACGATGGCCTTATTGTACTGAACCGGGAAATTCGCAGCCGCTGCCACAATACGGCTGGCCCGCGAGAGGTGTGTGGTTTCGATCTCGGAATAGAAAGGCATCGCGTCGCCGCGAGTGCGCAGCGCCATGACGACTTCTTCCAAGGCCGCATTACCAGCACGTTCGCCCAAGCCGTTGATCGTGCATTCAATCTGACGCGCGCCACCGGCAACACCGGCGAGCGAGTTGGCAACAGCCATGCCCAGATCGTTATGGCAGTGAACCGAGAAGATCGCCTTGTCCGAGTTCGGCACGCCTTCAATGACGGTCTTGAACATGCGGAAATGTTCTTCCGGCACAGCGTAACCAACCGTGTCCGGCAGGTTGATGGTGGTCGCACCAGCACGGATGGCGGTGTCGACGCAGCGCATCAGGAATTCGATTGGCGTGCGGGTCGCGTCCATGGCGGACCACTCGACGTCGTCGATGAGGTTGCGAGCCTGCGCCACGGTGCGCGCAATGATCTCGATCACCTCGTCTTCGGTCTTCTTCATCTGGTGGGCCAGATGGATCGGCGAGGTCGAAACGAAGGTGTGAATGCGGCCTGCATTGGCGTGGCGCACAGCTTCAGCTGCGCGATCAATGTCGGCAGTGATGGCGCGAGCGAGACCGGCAACGCGCGCGTTTTTGACGTGCTTGGCAACAGCGACAACGGCTTCAAAGTCGCCGTTGGAGGCAATCGGGAAACCGGCTTCGATAATGTCGACGCCCATTTCGTCGAGAGTTTCGGCAACCTGCAGCTTTTCTTCCAGCGTCATCGTCGCGCCAGGCGACTGCTCGCCATCACGCAAAGTGGTGTCGAAGATGAAGACGCGTTCTTTGTTGGAATTGGTTGCAGCGGTCATACTAGTCTCTTTTCTTATCGGCCCGGGCGCAAAGGCTCACTGGACCGGACAAAATCTCTGTTCGGTTTAAGATGCGCACTCCCCTGACCACCCGCTCGCAAAATCGAGCTGTCGGTTACCAGGGGCTGATAAGAAGGAGGAGAAGTAGTGGAAGCAGCGACAGCGCAGCAACAATCGCGAGCTTGGTCTGGTTGACCTGCTGCTGAGCGACTGCAATGGCTTTGGCGCGGTTGCGCTGCATACGAGTACCCAAGAGTACGGCTTCTGATAATTCCAACAATGCGCGAACTGAAAGCACGTTGCAAGACCAATGTGACAAAATGCGTTCGATTAGCAGCAGAGAGGCTTGAAAAATAACGAGCCGGATCAGGAAGATTTTATGAACTGGGTTATTCTTGCCATTTGCTGACCCGGCGCATTTCAAAGCCGGTTTTTGTATTTGCAAAGCCGCAATTGGCATAGAAACCGAGGACTTCGGGCTTTTCTGAGCTGGTGAGCAGCATGATCTTGTAGCAGTCGGCGAGCCAGGCGTGGTCGATGACGGTGCTGAGGAGGTGTCGACCTAACCCCTGATTGCGGAAATCGGCGTGGGTGACGACGTTTTCAAGCAAAGCGAACGGACGACCGCCGCGGGTGAGATTCGGCACGATCGCGACGGTTACGGTTGCGACAATCTGGGTGTCGACCAAGGCGATGAACACGCCACTGCCCGGCATGACGGCAAGACGCGCCAGATTTGCTTTGAGCGTATCTGCGCGCAGCACGGGGTCATCGGGATGCAGCTGGCGATAGAGGATGGCGAGACCCGCAAGATCGTCGGCCGTTGCCAAGCGTATGGTGCTTGCGGATATCGCCATGTTCATCTCCCTGTGCGTTGCAATAGAGAGGCGAATTCAGCCCCTCCCCTAAAGCTCCAGTGTGCCGGAGGCGATGATCACCGCGTCGCCACCGATGGCCGCGTGGGTCAGTGCCCCAGCCTCTTTCTTGATGTGGATGGTCATTCGACACGGCCGGCCCATTTCATGGCCCTGACGAAGACCATAATCAGCATGCTCATTGTCTCCGAGCTGTGTGGCCAACATGCCGATGAGAGCGGCAGCGGCGGAGCCCGTGCCGGGGTCCTCGAGGCGAGCGTTGAACATGCGCGCGGCGATGTCGACGCCGGGTTCGTTGGGCGTGAGGGTGAAAATATAGGCCGAGTTCCGCGCGAAGGGGAAAGCCTTCTCCCAGATCAGCGCATTGGGTTCGATGCGTTTGAGCACTTCCGTGCTGCGCACCGGAATGAGGTGGAAGGGATTACCCGCCGAGTAGCCTGCAGGCTTATAGAACTCGCAACCGATATCTTCCGGCTCAAGACCTAGCGCCTGTGCGATAGTGAGCGTATCGCGGAGATCGCCGACAAACTCGGGAAACTTCGGCAGGGTAAAGCGCGCGGAGCCTGTGCGGTGGTCGATCTTTTCGACGAGAGCTGAAACGAGCCCTATCTGCTCCTCAATCCGAACCACCCCGCCTCGACCGTTGAGGCCGAGAACGACAGCGGCACCAACGGTCGGATGACCGGCAAAAGGCAACTCCTGCGTGGGCGTAAAAATGCGGATCGAGGCCGCATTCCGCTCAGACACAGGTTTGAGGAAAAACACCGTTTCGGAGAGATTGAACTCCTTGGCAATGGCCTGCATCTCGTCGTCCAACAACCCCGTGGCATCGGTAAGGACAGCGAGAGGATTGCCGCGCAAAGGCGAGCGGGTAAAGACGTCGAGAAGCAGGTAATCGCGTTTCACGCTGCAGTCTCCGGCAGAGCATAGTCACCGCGCGCCTTGCCCAGATAGTCACAGAGCGCATCAACGGCAACGCCATGATCCTTACGGCCTGGCAGGCCCGAAATCGTGATGGTACCGATAATGCCTGCGCCCGGTACGCGAACCGGGAAACCTCCGCCCGCAATCACATAATCAGCCGGATCGGCACCTGACTGCGGCGAGAATGGCACTTCGCCACGCTCAAGCACGAGGCGGTAGGATGCGCGCTGGAAACGGCGCACGGAATTGATCTTGCGACGGACCCATTCAGCATTGTCTGCGCCCGTCCCTTCAATCGCGGTGAAGAACAATTGGCGGTCCCAAGTGCGAATATCGCAGACGAGGACAAGGCCTTCCGCCAGCGCGCGGGCCCGGATCGCCGTGCCGATGTCATAAGCGACGTTCTCGTTGAAAGCCGGCAGCACCAGCTCAAGTTCTTGGCGTTTCACTAGGGCAATTTCGTCGTCTTTGGTCATATTCAAACCTCGTTCGCCCTCGCCCATGCCTGGATGAGGGGTTCGCGGCCCGGTGGGCCTTTTGGAAAATTGACAAGTGTTGGATCAATGGGCGCCCAAGACGCAGCGCTATCCGTCCAGATATTGCCGACTGGCTTGGCCCAACTGATATCATCGAGCGTCCCGGCGCGCACAATGCGGAAACCGGGGCTTTGAGGATCGTTCCAGAGCCAGCTGTAACAGGTGGAGCAAAAGTTCATGGCAATAACATTGCCGCTGTCGGCGGTGCGCCGATATGTGACAACCTCGCCGGTGACAGAAAAACTCGCATCCGGAACAACGACCGGCATGCCCCATGACGAGCCGGACGCGCGCTGGCAGTCTTTGCAGTGGCAATTATAGACGGTCAGGGGCGGCGCGCTCAGCGTGTAGCGGACTTGCCCGCAGCTGCATCCACCCGAAACCGGAAATCTTGGTAGTGCCATCTCGCCCCTCCAGACGATCAGCCAGCGACTCCCCGCGCTGACTTGCACCACCAGTTGTAGCGGCTTTTTGATCTCCTGCGAGGGGATTTTAGGGACGAATAAAGCCGCCGGTTTCGAAGGCCCAGAGCAGCGCTGCCACATAAGGCAGAGGCTCGCCAAACGCTTCAAGCTCGGCCTTGCTGCGCACGGCAACAACATCGGCCAGCTCGCGCTCTTCTTGCATGTCCAGATTGGCGCGGATGGTCGCGAGCATGTCTTCGGCTGTGTGCGGAAAGTAGAGGGCGCGAGCGACGGAAACGCGCGGGCCATCAAACACGGCAACCATTTCTCCCTCAACACCATCGGCATAGGAGAGGCCAGTCTCTTCCATCAACTCGATTTCAGTGCTGCGCCGCAAATCAATCGACCCGTTGGGCAGAACGTCACGCGGCTCAAGCGAGCCTGCTGGCGGATAGATACGACCGGCATTGGCGGTGTTGGCACCCATGACGCCCAGAATAACGGCATTATCGGTGGTGATAATCAGCGCAGAGCCAAAGAGATTGCGTAGCCCAATCTCCGGGAAGCCCTGCTCGCGCCAGGTCATAAAAGCGGAAAAGGCATCTTCATAGGCGGTCGCGTGCAAGACGCCATTACCGTCTATTTGCGGAACCGACACGCAAATCATGCGCCCGTCCCACAAATGTGGGTTTTCCTGAAGCTGCCGGGCCCAAGTCTCGCCAACGGCCTCTCGAATGGCCTGCGGGAGCGGCCAGTTCTCAGGGCTGAACCGAATATCGACGGCAGAGATCGGGAATACAGAGGTCATGGGCACCAAGTGAAGATACAAAAAGGGCGGGAGTTTTATCTCCCGCCCTCGAACTCTATTAGTTCTTTGCCTTGTCGACCAGTGCGCCGGCCTTGATCCATGGCATCATGTCGCGCAGCTGGTGACCAACTGCTTCGATTGGATGCTCGTCAGCCAGACGACGGGTTGCCTTGAAGCGTGCGCCGCCACCAGACTTGATTTCCTGCATCCACTCGGAGGTGAACTTGCCCGACTGAATGTCGTGAAGAACGCGCTTCATTTCGGCCTTGGTTTCCGAAGTGATGATGCGCGGACCGGTGACGTATTCGCCCCATTCTGCAGTGTTCGAGATCGAGTAGTTCATGTTCGCGATGCCGCCCTGGTAGATCAGGTCGACGATCAGCTTTACTTCGTGCAAGCACTCGAAGTAAGCCATTTCTGGTGCGTAGCCAGCTTCTACGAGGGTTTCGAAGCCCGCGCGGATCAGCTCAACGAGACCACCGCAGAGAACTGCCTGTTCGCCGAAGAGGTCGGTTTCGCATTCTTCGCGGAAGTTCGTTTCGATAACGCCCGAACGGCCGCCACCAACACCCGAAGCATAGGCCAGAGCGATGTCATGTGCATTGCCCGAAGCGTCCTGGTGAACAGCGATAAGGCATGGCACGCCGCCACCCTTAACGTATTCGCCGCGAACGGTGTGGCCTGGGCCCTTTGGCGCGATCATGATCACGTCAACGGTCGACTTTGGTTCGATCAGGTTGAAGTGAACGTTCAGGCCGTGTGCGAAAGCAAGAGCTGCACCGTCACGGATGTTTGGCTCGATGTCCTTCTTGTAGATATCGGCCTGGAGTTCATCTGGGGTCAGCAGCATGATGACGTCTGCCCATGCGGACGCGTCGGCAACCGACATAACCTTGAGGCCTTCGCCTTCTGCCTTAATAGCAGATGGTGAACCTGGACGCAGACCGACGACAACGTCGGTGATGCCGGAGTCGCGCAGGTTCAGAACGTGGGCGTGGCCCTGCGAACCGTAACCAATGATGGCGACCTTCTTGGCCTTGATGATGTTCAGATCGGCGTCGCGATCGTAATATACGCGCATTGGGAGTCTCCCTCGGAAAGCGGTTTGTTTATGTATTGGCCTTTGCCCCGTAAAGGGCCAAGAATTGATCTGTCGCAGCTTTAACGTCGGCTTCGACGTTTTCTTCGACATTTGAGCTTGTTAGGGCCTTGTCGCCCAGCAGCAGACGGATCTGCACATCTCGAACCACAAGACCAAAGAAAGTGCGGTATGCCTCTTCGCTAGAGGTGAACCGCAGAAGGCGCGCGTCACGCGCAGCTTCCAGAATGGGTTTAAGGCGGCGGCGAATGGCCAAAGGACCGTTCTCGAGCACGATATTGCCCAGAGAATCCTTCTCCTGCGCCGCATGGGTAATGGCTGTCCGGTTGAGCGTGACAGACACTTCGCCGATAATGGTCATCAGCAGATCGCGCGCAAAAGCCTCAAGGCTGGTGCGCAGCGCTTTAAGCGACAAATGGCTACGGTCGACAAATGGCATACGCACCTTAGCGGCCTGCCATTGCACTGTCGCAGTGAGCAGACCATCGCGGTCGCCAAACCACTTGTAGAGGGTTTCCTTCGAGCACGAGGCGCGACGCGCCACGGCTGTCATTGTCAGCCCGTCACCGTTCTCGACCAGAAGATCGAGCGCGGCCGTCAGCACTGCTTGCTGGCGGGGCGTAAACGTCTCTTCGTTGACCTTGATGGCGAGTGCCACGACCATACCTTCCACGCGTTGACCGAACGCATCGGCGTTAATCCGTTCGATGGCGTACCGTACGGTACGGTTCGAAGCAAGTGGATTCTTAAGCTTTCTATCAAAAGAGCTACAACACCATGGCAGCGGCGCTCCGAATACCGTGGGCTAGTATAAGGCCCCACGGTCTTCGGCCGCATCCTGCGCGACCGCCCGTACACGAGGCCTCAGGACATTGATGAACGTATTTGTGCGCTCGGCAAGCCAGAGAAATGCTTGGTGCCGATCAACCGGGGAAGTTAAATCGGTGAATACCTTACTGTCCGAGACCGTACGGCGGCCATCTCGCTCAATGACCTCTGCTGTGCCACCAAGCTCCCTCAAAATAGCTGCTTCATCCTCGACGACAGCAAACATTGCCGCTTCACCCACAGTGTCCCTCGTCGCAGAGAGAAAGACACCAACGCGATTCTTCAGTTTTTCTCGGTAGACCGTCAACCAACCGCCCTTTGCTGGCAGGGTGAACGCCAAATAGCCGGCCCGAGAGGCTTTAGGAATAGCTTGCTCTTTGTCATCGAGCTCCAAATACGGCAGAAATTCGGACCAGAACAAGAAACGATCATGCGCGGTCGCGTCCCACTCTTTTTCAACGACGCTCGCTTCGTGCTCCTCCTCGTCGGCAACATCAACGAGTGTCATCCCATCTGGCAGCGCAACGACTTGTCGCTCAACGAGTTTGGTTCGCACCAGGACCCGTGGGGCGACCAGTTTTTCACCTGACGGCAATTCATAGATCGGCAATTCGACTAGGCCTAACGAGAAGTGCAGGCCAGAGTAGCGCTCTAGATACTCAGCGATAGCCTCGACGCCTTCACGGATGCCATCACCAACAATCAATAATAGGAAGCGTCCACGCCTAAGGTTTCGGCTAAGAGAATCGTTAAAAGCAATTTCATCTACATTTGGAGCGTGCACCCGGACTCGGTCGAGCAAAGTGATGCCATCTGCGCCGATCCTCCTGCTTACCTCACGCTCGACGTCTGAGCTGGTCCAGTGGGTAAGCTCTTTGGCATAGTCCAATATTTGACCAACGACTTTACGCCGCCCTTCTGGATTGCGCCAAAGTTTGCACTCGACGAGCACTGGCAATCCTGATGCCGTGACAAGAAAGTTATCGATCGGCCCAGCGCGTGTGCTCAGTTCCCTGCATATCGCGATCGGGTCTGAATACGCCGGATCAATTTCCCTAATCGGCAAGCACCCAGGGAATCGATGGATCAGATCCTGTATCTTGGCTTCATCGAAGCCGCTCTCGCCTTTGGAGATGTCCAGCGAAGGCAAAGATATCGCCGTATCGGCGGTCACTAGAATTGGCGCAACCTGCTGTCGTGTCATTTTATTCCCCCTCGGACTGCATCGTTGCCGTTAAAGAGAGCTTAAGCTAGGCCACTCCTGAACCTGCTCCGGAAAGCGCAGGACAAACTTTGCGCCGCCGCTATCGCTATCCGAAACGACGACTGAACCGCCGTGATAGTGCATGATCGAGTAGACCAGATTGAGTCCCAGCCCCGTTCCACGACCGGCGCGGTGGAGGCGTTCAAAGGGCTCAAAGATACGCTCGCGCGCTTCCGCGGGAATCCCCTCCCCTTCGTCCGTGACCGAAATGGTGCGATCTGTCCCGACGCGGACAAGGATTGTTCCAGCCCCGCCACTATGAGCGATGGCATTCTGGACGAGATTGGCAAGGGCGTGATGCAGTGAGCGATTGTCGCCGGTGACCGTGACCGGGGCATCGCCCATATCGAGACCCAAATCATAGCCGGATTTGAGCGCAAGCGGCGCCATCTCTTCGACCACCAACTCAGCGATCTCACGCAAGTCGAGCGGCGCCAAGACGCCTTTGACGATGCCGAGGCGCTGCACCTCGAGCAATTGCTCGGCAAGAGTGGCGAGGCGGGCCACGTCCAAGAGGAGGTTCTGCCGCTCCGGGAAAACGTCGCTGTTTTCCAGCCGCATTTGCAGAATGGCGATTGGCGTTCGCACTTCATGCGCAGCGGCGGCGAGGAATTTTTGGCGGCCAGCGTAGCTCATATCGAGACGCGCCAGGGTCGCGTTGACGGCCTTCACCAGCGGCAGCAGTTCGCTTGGAACGCCGGTTTCACGCAGACGATCACCCCGGTTTTCGTAATTGATCTGGCTGGCGTCCTCTGCCAGCAGCTTCACCCCGCGCAGCTCGCGCCGAACAATGAGCGGAATGGCAATGACGGTGACAAGCGTAAGTACGAGCCAAATACTGAAGGCGAGAAGAATGGTGGCGTTGCGCAAAAGGCCCACAACGCTGACCGTCGGGCCATTGCCAATGAGCACGTGAACTGGCCCAACGCTGGAGTTTTCGGTGCGGACAAAGAAACGCCCACTGGCGTCCTTGGTGCGCAGATCCAAAATGGTGACCTGAGACAGGTTAGCAATAAGCGGCTCCGCGCTTGCCGGTACGGCACCGAGTGTCAGAGTCGCTCCGCTATCACTGACCGCATAAACATACATGTCGGGATTGTTGACGAAGAGGTCGCGAACCTCCGGGCTTGGCCGTATGACGATTTCGCCATCTTGGACTTGAGCGAAACTCGCCGCGAGCGTGCTCGAAACACTGGGGTCAATGGCCCGCGCTGAGCCTGCCTGGCTCACAATCGGGTAAATGACGAGCGGAAACACGCCCAGACCAAAGAACAGCGCGAGCGAAAACAGCTGCACGACAATCATCTTGCCCGTGAGCTTGCGGCCAAGGCTGGGCGATTTGCGGTCAATCATGATTGAGCCTGCAGAATGTACCCGACCCCGCGCACAGTGTGGAGCGTGGCTGTCGCGCCAGCATCGGCCAAGCGCTTGCGCAAGCGCGAGACATGGGGCTCGAGTGCATTGGCCTGCACCTCGTCGTCAAAGCCATAAACCTCTTCTTCAATGAGGCTGCGGCGGACGGTGCGCCCTGAACGTCGGATAAGGCTTTCCAAAAGCAGCAATTCGCGGCGCGGCACCTCTAACGGCTGGCCATTGACGCGCACCTGCCCGAGGGTGACATCGACCTCGACATTACCCAAGGCAAAGGCTTCGGTGACGACATGGCGGGGGCGACGCAGCAAAGCGCGGACCCGGGCGATCAACTCATCGACCATAAAGGGCTTGGCAAGGTAGTCGTCGGCACCAAGATTGAGCCCCTCAACCTTGTCGGAGGCCGTACCATGCGCTGACAGGACCAGAACGGGCATGGACGGGTAGAGCTTGCGGACAACGGGGATGAGGCTGGTGCCTTCGCCATCGCCCAAAGACCGATCGAGCACGACGAGATCATACCGCGTGCTTTGAATGGTTTCGGAGGCGGTCGCCAGAGAGGGCGCCCAATCGGTCACGAAACCAGACTTTGTGAGCGCGGCACGGACCAATTTGGCCATTTCCGGTTCGTCTTCAACGAAAAGAATCTTCATGCCCAACCTCACGCAAAAAGCCGACTTCCGGAAATCCAGAAGCCGACTTTTGTTATTCTACAGCAATTGCTGCCGAATTTTGATTAGTCGTCGGTGTTCGGGATCGACTTAGCTTCGCAGAACGATGCTTCCTTGAAAGTGCAACCGTGGGTGGTGGCCTGCGCGAAAGTCGGCGCGGTGACGCCAGCAACCAGAGCAACGGCGAGGAGAGCGGATGCGATCTTCTTCATTTTCAATTCCTTGTTCGCGTCTCGAGGAGGGATCGAGTGCGGTGAAATTGCATCGGCAACCTTGCGTCAAACTTGCCTCATCAGCGAGTAAACGCACAATTCTCGCTGAACACAGAAAGTTGATCAAAATCAGCCCGATACGAAGGCACTCGCGCACTGAAACGCGATGAGTAAAACGAAGTAGAAGCCCACACTTTCGCGAGCAAACATACCATACAAGTCATGCAAAACATTGACATGATCAAAGCCCGAATGGTTGATGCAGCAATGACCGCACGGCGCACTGTTTTAAAACTCGAAGATATCCATCTGCACTTCGGCGATGTCGTTGCGCTTCATGGCGTGGATCTCGCTGTTATGGATGGCGAGATCATTTGTCTTTTGGGGCATTCGGGCTGCGGCAAGTCTACTCTGCTGCGCGCTATTGCCGGTGTCGAAACGCCTCATGCGGGGACAATTGCAATCGACGAGACGCTTGTTTTTGCCCCGCACAGGTTTGTGGAGCCGGAGCATCGGCGGATTGGCTACATGTTGCAGGACTATGCTCTATTCCCGCACCTGACAGCGCGTCAGAACATTGCCTTTGGCCTGAAAAAACTCACGAAGCAGGACGCCAGCACACGCGTGGACGAGCTATCCTCTAGGCTTGGCATTGACCATTTGCTTGAGCGCTATCCGCATATGCTATCGGGCGGCGAGCAGCAGCGCATCGCCCTTGCAAGAGCATTGGCCCCCCGACCGCATGTTCTGTTGATGGACGAGCCCTTCTCCAACCTCGACCGTGGACTGCGCGACACCTTGCGCGGGGAAGTTGTGGCGCTGCTGCGCGAGCTCAACACCACCGCAATCATCGTCACCCACGACCCAGAAGAAGCGTTGGCGGTTGGCGATCGAATTGTTCTGATGCGCGAGGGCAAGGTCGTCGAGGCCGGACGCGGCAGCGAATTGTTCAACGCGCCCAAGAGTGCCTATACAGCCGAATTCTTTAGCCGGATGAACCGCATTCCGGCCACCCGCAACGGGCAATGGCTCGACACAGCACTCGGACGCTTTCCCGCACCCGATAAGCCAGACGCGATCAGCGAGATATTCATCCGGCCTCGCGCGCTCAGTTTTGGAGCCGACGGAATCAACGCCACTATTCTTAGCCATGCCGTTTTGGGCGAAATCGAAGAATGGCGCATTGCGGTTCCAGAATTACACGAGCCTATTTTGATGCGCACCAGTCAGCGCTATAAATTGCGCCCCGGACACACCGCCAAGCTAAATGTCTCTGAAGACGAAATATTGATCTTTTCTCCGTGATCGATATTTTCTTTACAGTATTCTTGAGAAACATCTGTGGTTTAGAACTGTTCTAATTCCAATCTATATTTCTTGACTCAATAATTCCACTTAGATTATTGCCCGGCCATGGGCGCAGAATTCTCCGTCGACGGCGCGCTTGTTTGAGTCAGCCACAAGGGAAACACCATGGCATCGCTTCACAAGATCATCTTTGCGACCAGCGCACTCGCGCTTGGCGTCGCAGTTCCTGCAATTGCCGAAGAACTCAACATTTACACCACCCGCGAGCCAGGCCTTGTGCAGCCCTTGCTCGATGCCTTCACCGCCGAAACCGGCGTGACCGTCAACACCGTCTTCCTGCAGGACGGGATCATCGAACGCGCGAAAGCTGAAGGCGAAAGCTCGCCCGCCGACATTCTGATGACCGTCGACTTTGGCAACCTCGTCGACCTCGTTGATGCGGGCCTCACTCAGCCGATCCAGTCAGACGTGCTTTCGGCAGCGATCCCAGAAACGCTGCGCGACAAGGACGGCAATTGGTTTGCCCTGTCGTCTCGCGCCCGCGTTGTTTACGCGGCCAAGGACCTTGATCTCGACGCCATCACTTACGAGCAGTTGGCCGATGAAGAGTGGAAGGGTCGCCTGTGCATCCGTTCGGGCCAGCACCCTTATAATACAGCGACCTTTGCGGCCTATCTCGCCAAGCATGGCGAAGAGGCAACCAAGACTTGGCTCGAGGGCATCAAGGCCAATCAGGCCCGTGCAGCAGCAGGCGGCGACCGTGACGGCGCACGCGATATTGCAGCCGGAATTTGCGACATTGCGCTGGCCAATTCCTACTACGTTGGGCTGATGGCTTCGGGCGCTGGTGGCGACGAGCAAAAGGCCTGGGCCGATGCGATCAAGGTCATTCTTCCGACCTTTGAGAACGGCGGTACTTTGGTGAACATCTCGGGCGCTGCTGTTGCCAAGCACGCACCGAACAAGGATCAGGCCGTTAAGCTGCTGGAATATCTAGTGTCGCCAGCAGCGCAGAAGATCTACGCCGAAGCCAATTTCGAATACCCAGTCAACGCTTCGGCTGAAGTCCATCCGATCATCGCCGCATTCGGCACGCTGACCCCAGATAGTCTGGCGCTGAGCGACATCCTTCCGTTCCGCAAGCGCGCCAGCGAACTTGTGGATGAAGTGAACTTCGACACCTTCTCAAACTAACACAGTTCGGTGCGGCGGCTCGTTCCAGCCGCACCGTTTCCCATCATGACCATGGCGGCCAACGCGCCTCTAGCGCGCACCAGAAACCCAATCTCTGCATGGACCGCCGTGGCTGCTGCCACCGCGGTTTTGGTGTTTGTGCCAATCCTCGTCATTGTCTTCACCGCGAGCGCGGACACGGGCGATCTGTGGGGCCATGTGCTGGTCAACGTGCTGCCCCAATCGGCCTGGAACACCGGCGTTCTGCTGCTCGGCACCGGCATTATCGCGACGATGGTGGGCACGGGCGCGGCTTGGATCGTTTCGGCCTACGAGTTTAAAGGGCGCGGCGTGCTGGAATGGGCGCTGCTCCTGCCGCTCGCCGTTCCGACCTATATTATGGCCTATGCCTATCTCGACATTTTAAACCCGCTTGGGCCGGTACAAGGCACGATCCGATGGGTCTTGGGTTATTCCTCGCCCCGGCAGTTCCGACTGCCCGATATTCGCTCGATGTGGGGCGCCATCGTCGTTTTTGGCTTCGTGCTCTACCCCTATGTCTATCTCACGACGCGGGCGATGTTTCTGACCCAAGCCGCAAACCTTGTGGAAGTGTCGCGCACCTTGGGGGTCAGCCGGAACATGGTGTTTTGGCGTGTGGCCCTGCCCCTCGCCCGCCCCGCCATCGCAGTGGGGGTAGCGCTGACGCTCATGGAAGTACTCAACGATGTGGGGGCGAGCCAGTTTCTTGGCGTCCGCACGCTGACGGCTTCGGTCTATACGACTTGGATTGTGCGCACCGATTTGGCCGGCGCGGCACAAATCGCCACCGCCATGCTCACCCTCGTGCTGTTGCTGCTGGTTCTTGAGCGCTGGGCGAGACGCAACCAACGCTATGCGAGCAATGCGCAACGGGCTCGCCCCATGCCAGCACAGAAACTACGCGGCTGGCAGGCGGCGTTGGCGCTTTGCCTTGGCCTCACCCCAATCCTCATCGGCTTTGCGGGACCAGCGATTTATCTGATCTCGTCAGCAATCAAGCGGTTGGATTTTGCCGGGTTCTCGCCAAGCCTATTGCGCGCGACGGTGAACACAGTGACGATTTCATCGCTGGCGACTGTGCTCATTCTATCCCTCGGCTTTGCCGTGGCCTATGCGGCGCGGGTCCGCACCGGGCCGGTGACGCAGGGCTTTTCGCGCATCGCGACGCTGGGCTATGCCGTGCCGGGGACCGTTCTCGCCATTGGCATACTGGTTCCTGTCGCCGCTTTTGACAGAACGCTCGACGGCTTTTTGCGCGCCAACTTCGGCCTGTCCTCTGGCCTCCTTCTCCTCGGCTCAGGCGCGGCACTCCTCTATGCCTATAGCGCGCGGTTCCTCGCGATTTCGACAGGCGGGATCGAGGCTGGACTGTCGCGCATTCCGCTCTCTTATGATCATGCTGCGCGCACCTTGGGCCACAGTGCATCTGGCACGCTGCTCAGAGTACACCTGCCCCTGTCACGCACAGCGCTGATCGCGGCTGCACTTTTGGTGTTCGTTGATTGCATGAAAGAATTGCCAGCCACGCTGCTGCTGCGGCCGCTCAATTTTGAAACGCTCGCAACACTACTCTATGGCGAGGCCGCGCGCGGCACTTATGAAGATGCTTCGTTAGCGGCAATTTTATTAGTAGCGATAGGGATATTGCCGGTCATATTGCTGGCGCGCACGGGACGGCCGCGAAAACCCTGAGCCTTCTGACACTATCGGTCCAATAGAGTTTTATTCTCTCATCTCACGTTCGATTGAGCGGAATTTTATTCTCCTGAACACGCTTTTAGACCCCTGTGCTTTGAAAATTATGCCCCGAAAAGGCCATGATTGGGTCAACGCGGCAGATACGCCGAGCTCATCAGGACGAGAGAATGACAAAATTTTCCCGACTACTGACCACCGCAGCAGTCAGTGTTGCATTGGTTGCCACTCCCGCCCTCGCAGACGACGCCAGCCCGCTGGTCACTGCTGAGTGGGTTCAAGAAAACATCAGCAATCCCAACGTGCGCATCTTTGAAGTCAGCGTTGATACTGGCGTTTATGAGCGCGGCCATATTCCGGGTGCGTTGAACCTGTCGTGGCACACAGATCTCGTCGACACCGTTCGTCGCGACATCGTTTCGAGCGAAGGCTTGGAAGCGATCCTCCAGCAGGCCGGCGTGACCGAAGACACCACTGTTGTTCTCTATGGCGACAACAACAACTGGTTCGCAGCCTGGGGCGCTTGGGTGTTTGATATCCACGGCATCCACGACGTAAAGCTGCTCGACGGCGGCCGTAAGTACTGGGAAGCACAGGGCCTGCCGCTCGACACCGCAACTCCAGAATACGCAGCGTCGACCATCGACTTGCCAGAAGAAGCGGCTCCGATCCGCGCGCGCCTCGTTGACGTTCTCGAAGTTGTTGAAGGTGGCGCCGACGTGTCGCTGGTCGACATTCGCGGTCCTAAGGAATTCTCCGGTGAGATCTTCGCTCCAGAAGGCGTGCAGGAACTTTCCGTCCGCGCCGGTCACATCCCTGGTGCAGTGAACTTCCCATGGGGCGGCGCTGTACAGGAAGACGGTCGCTTCAAATCGACCGAAGACCTCAAGGCAGCTTTCGCGGCTATCGGCATCGACGGCTCCAAGCCGATCATCACCTACTGCCGCATTGGCGAACGTTCGAGCCACACCTGGTTCGTTCTCTCGCGTATCCTTGGCTACGAAGTGAAGAACTACGACGGGTCCTGGACTGAATATGGCAACTCGGTTGGCGTTCCGATCGACAACCCATCGGGCACCGTATGGGGCCGCATCTAAACCAGAGCTGAACTAGCTTTGACGATCTGACATGGCGGACGCTTCGGCGCCCGCCACTGACTTTTCCGGGGCATTCTTATGACTTTGTCGCCATCTCGCTATCTCGTGCCGCTGATTGCAGCGACGGTGCTGATCTGGGGTTTCGTTTCTCTCAACAGTGCGGGCGTCGAAAGCCGCCCCCTCGCTTTGTCACTGGTGCTCGGCACGGCCTTCGGCATTGTGCTGCAGCGCAGCCGCTTTTGCTTCCTCTGCAACTTCCGCGATCTCATCGAGAAGCGGCAGGCAGGGGGCATCATTGCCATTCTGGTGGCATTGGCCGTTGGCGCGATTGGCTACACCACCATTTTTGGCGCTTGGCTGCCGACACCGGCGCTGGAGCGCTTACCCCCGACCGCTCATATCGGCCCGGTTAGCATTACCCTTGCCATTGCCTCGACCGTCTTCGGCATCGGCATGGCCATCTCTGGCTCATGCCTTTCGGCGCATTTCTATCGCCTTTCTGAAGGCTCGGTCATTTCGCCCTTCGCCATCATCGGCGCTTTCTTTGGTTTCGGCATTGGCTTCCTCACTTGGAACAGTCTTTTCCTCGCTGTGACCACCAATGCCTTTATCGGCTGGATCCCGCACCACCTTGGCTATGCTGGTGGGCTGACGCTGACGCTGGTTTTGCTCGGCGCACTGGCGATTGGTGCGCTGCTGTGGGCCAAGCCGCAAGCAACGGAAGCGGAAGCAGCGCTGACACTGGAAACCGGGGTAAGGAACCTGTTCTTTAAGCGCTGGCCCGCGATCATCTCCGGAACGCTGGTGGGCATTATCTCCACCCTCGCCTATCTGCGCGTTGCGCCGCTGGGCGTTACAGCCGAACTTGGCTCGCTGGCGCGTACCGCAGGCACTGCGGGAGGCATTGTGCCGTCGAGCCTCTTTGGCTTGGACACGCTGCGCGGCTGCGCCACCATCATCAAGGAAACCCTGCTCTCCAACAACGGCCTTTTCGTTCTGGGCATTATCGGGGGGAGTTTTTTCACCTCGTTTATCGCCGGTCAGTTCAAGCCGCGCCGCCTAAAGGGCTCTGACGTTGCTCGTGGTCTCGTGGGCGGCGTGCTGCTGGGCTGGGGCTCGATGACGGCGCTTGGTTGCACAGTGGGCGTTTTGCTCTCTGGCATTCAGGCAGGGTCTTTGTCGGGCTGGGTCTTCCTCGTCTTCATGTGCCTTGGCATTCTGCTGACCTGGCGCTTGGCGCGGGTCTTCCGCATCAGCCTTTAAGGAGCAATGCGCCTGGCTCAAGTCAGGCCCTACGATAGAAGCGTTTACCAAGAGGCTGCGGCGCGCTATGCCAATGGTCCAGCGCGCCCAGACTGCTTACTTGTTTGCACGACACGAAATTGTTTTAGAACTTTTGACGTCTCGCATTGCAGTCTTTCCGCACGCGCAGGCGTAAAGAAACATGACTAGTACAGGCCCTCATGTACGACGTATTCGATGAATATCTGAACCGCGATACCTGGCACACACCTGACTCTCTCGAGGATAATGTGTTCCACCGCACGCTCCGCAAGGTCGTCGACAATATCAACTTCACACCCGACGCGATGGGCGACTATTTTCGTAAGGTGAAGGGGCTTGCCCCCGGTGCCGATTGCGAACTGGCACAAGCCATCGCCCGCCGTGTCGCTGATGCGAAGGCCGTGCAGGATTATCGCCAGTATAATCCAAGCCACTAAGCCTTTCCGCTCAAGAGGCGTGGGTTCAAACATCTTGCTTCCATCGGCACTTGCCGATGGAGCAATATCAAGGCATGGTCACCGCCCCACCCTAAGCGGATGAACCAATGTCTGAGTTATTCTCCCCGATCACGCTTCGTGACGTGACTCTGCGCAACCGGACTGTGGTTGCGCCCATGTGCATGTATTCCTCCATCGACGGCTTCGCCAATGATTGGCATTTCGTTCATCTGGGGCGCTTTGCCATTGGTGGTTTTGCTCTGGTGATTGTGGAGGCCACGGGCGTTGTCCCCGAGGGTCGCATTTCCTATGCGGACATGGGGCTCTGGAAAGACGAGCACATCGCTCCCCTCGCCCGCATTGTCGATTTCCTGCACACGCACGGCACAGCCGCAGGGATTCAGCTGGCCCATGCGGGGCGCAAGGCCTCGACATCTGTCGAATGGCGCGGCGCGGATGAACTTCAAACGGAAGAACAGCGCAAGGCCGTAGGCTATGAGCACTGGGTACCAGTGGCGCCGAGTGCCGAAAGCCACGACCCCAATGACGACGACTATCAGGTGCCAACAGCACTGGACGCAGCCGGTATTCAGCGTGTCATTGACGGGTTTGCAGACGCTGCAATCCGCGCCGACAAGGCGGGTTTCGATACCGTCGAAATCCACGCCGCGCATGGGTATCTGCTCAACCAATTCCTCTCGACACTCGCCAACCATCGTACCGACGAATATGGCGGCAGCCGCGAAAACCGGATGCGACTGGTTTTGGAAGTGACCGAAGCGGTGCGGGCGGTGTGGCCTGCCAGCAAGCCGCTCATGGCGCGCATCTCGGCAAGCGACAATGCGGAAGGCGGCTGGACAATTGAGGATAGCGTCGTGCTGGCGCGCGAGCTCAAAGCGCGTGGTGTTGAGGTGATCGATTGCTCAAGCGGCGGGTTTGCGCAGGGCCGGATCAAGCCCGAGGCGAATTATCAGGTCAAGTTCGCCCAGCAGGTGAAGGCCGAGGGCGATATTCTGACCATGGCAGTGGGCCTCTTGGGTGACGTTGAAGGCGCAGAACAGATCATTGCGCGTGGCGAGGCCGACTTCATCGCGCTGGCCCGCGGGGCAATGGACGATCCGCAATGGGCAGCCCACGCGCGACGGGCACTTGATGGGTCTTATGACAACTGGCCGGTGCAAACAGTGCGGGTGCAAAGTCGAGACAAGGTTCTCGGCGTGCGGAAATGACAAAGGGGGCTCACGCCCCCTTTTCTTTTACAACAGCACCTGAGTGCCGATTTCCACCACCCGCCCAGACGGGATGTGGAAGTATTCGGTGGCGTCGCTGGCATTGCGCGACAGGCGAATGAACAGCTTGTCCTGCCAGGTGTGCCAGAACGACGTGGACTTGCCGATTTTAAGCGAACGACGCGAAAGGAAGAAGGAGGTCGACATGATGTCGAACTTCCACCCCAGCTTGCGCGCCAACCCCAGTGCCTTTGGCAGGTTCGGCGTTTCCATAAAGCCAAAGGTGATAACCACGCGGAAGAACAGCGCGTTATAGGCGTCGATCGTGACCTTTTCATCGTCCGGCACGCGCGGCGAAGTCGAGGTGCGAACCGTCAGAATGACGTTCTGCTCATGCAGCACCTTGTAGTGCTTGAGGCTGTGCAGGAGCGCTGTCGGCGCGCCCTCGATGTCGCTGGTGAGGAAGATCGCTGTGCCGGGCACAGTCGTTGGCTTTTTCTTGGCGAGGTTATCGACGAGGAACTGCAACGGCACTTCATCGCGACGGGTCTTTTCCTGCAGACGGCGACGACCGGCCATCCAGCTGCCCATCAAGAGCGCGACAAACACTGCGACCGCCGCAGGGAACCAGCCCCCCTGGAAGAGCTTTGACGCGTTCGCGGCAAAGAACCCGCCGTCGATAATAGCAAAGACCACGCCAAATGAGGCAACGGCCCAGAGCGGCCATTTCCAATTGCGGCGCATGACAACGAGCAACAAGGCCAGCGTGACAATCATCACCCCCGACACGGCAATACCATAAGCATTGGAGAGGGACGCCGAGCTACCGAATGCAGCAACGAGGATCAGCACGCCGATCATCAGGAACATGTTGATCTGCGGCATGTAGATCTGACCGCTCTGCGTCTCCGACGTGTGGAGCACGCGCATGCGCGGCAGCATGTTCATAGCGATAGCCTGCTGAGTGAGGCTGAAGGTGCCCGTGATGACCGCCTGAGAGGCAATGATGGTCGCCAAGGTGGCGAGGATCACGAAAGGCAGCAACGCCCATTCAGGCTGCATCTCATAGAACGGGCTGACAACGTTGTTGACGCCCGTATGCAGCACATAAGCCCCCTGCCCGAAATAATTCAGCAACAGGCACGGAAAGACGAGGCCAAACCAAGCCAGCACAATCGGTTTGCGACCAAAGTGCCCCAGATCGACATAGAGCGCTTCTGCGCCGGTCACAGCAAGAAAGATTGCCCCCATCACCACGAAGGCGATGCCGAGGTGGGTGACAAGAAACTCGATGCCGAGCAGCGGGTTCAGCGCCCACAGGATCGCCGGGTACTGCATGATATTGAAGAGGCCCGAGGCACCGAGAACGAGGAACCAGATCGCCGTTATGGGGCCAAAAATGATGGCGACTTTCGCCGTGCCAAATTTTTGCACGGCAAAAACGCCGACAATAATGACCAGTGTGATTGGCACCACCCAGCGCGTCATGCCCGGGGCCACAAGATCAATGCCTTCAACGGCTGACAGAACCGAAACGGCGGGGGTGATAATGGCATCGCCGAAGAACATGGCCGCGCCCAAAATCCCGAGCGCTGTAATCCAGAATGGTGGGTTGGTGAAGGTCTTGCGGGCAAGCGCCATCAAGCTGAGCGTGCCGCCTTCACCATTGTTGTCCGCACGGGTGACGAAGAACACATATTTGACCGCGACGGTGAGCGCGAGCACCCACACGATCAGCGAGAGCAGACCAAGGATCTCGACATTGGTTGCCGCAGCGCCCGGGCGCACGTGCATGGCCTGCCGGAAAGCGTAGATCGGCGAGGTGCCGATATCGCCATAGACGACACCGATCGCCCCGAGGGTCAGCATGGGTAGATTGTTGGACTTGTGATCGCTGTGGGGGGCGTTCACATCACCGACGCTGGGCGCGGTGTTTTCCGAATGCGTCATGAGCGTTAGGGCTCTCGCTGTAGCAGGGCGGGCGCCGCTATACACCCGCACCCATAAACTATCAATGCCCGGCGCGATGCTTGGTTCAACAAGAAAAAAAGGCCGCTCGATTTGCGAGCGACCTTCCAAGACAAAAATTGTCTCTGAGCGTGAGTGATTTACTCAGCAGCGATTGCAGTTGCAGCGTCTGCTTCGCGAGCCTGCTTTGTAGCAGAGGCCCACCAGATCAGCTGATCGAGCATGTCCTTGGCCGCGCCACCGATTGCACCTTCGATGTCGTTCAGCGACTTGGTGCCGCCAAAGCCTGGGTGAACCGAGGCAAATTCAGCGCCAGCAAGGTGAACTGCCGAGCGAGTCGAAACCATCTGCAGCTCAACACCGATGTTCCGCAGGTGCTCGATAGCGCGTGCGCCACCAACACCACCGTAACCGAAAGCGCCAAAAGCCTTCTTGTTCCACTCGACATAGGCCTGATCAATTGCGTTCTTGAGAGCGCCAGAGATCGAACGGTTGTATTCAGCGGTTACGAAGATGTAGCCGTCGAGTTCAGCAATTTTCTTCTGCCACTTCTGCGCATTTGCGTTCTGCGAAGGCATCCAGGCAGTGGACGCAGCTTCGTCAAAGAATGGCAGGTCATAGTCGCGCAGGTCTACGATTTCAGCTGCGATTTCAGGGCGTTCGTTGGCCTTGTCAGCAATCCACTGGGCAGGGACGTGACCGAAGCGGGTCGGACGAGTGGTCGAAATAATAACGCCAATCTTGAGCTTGGACATCTGAGTGCCCTCCTTGGTAACAAAACGTAACTGAGGCGATATATGTGCCTGTCTCGTCCGTTCACAAGTGGGCACTATTATGTTCCCAGATACATATGTCTCACTAGGTAACACCGATGTAAGTATCGGAAAGTCCTAGGCTTTTAGAACAAAAAATGGACGGATCACGATAATCCGTCCATTTTCAGCATAATTAAAACGCAGTGTTCTGTTTTATCGAACAGTCTTTAGTCTGCGAGGACCGCGCAGTAGCGACGGGTGGCTTCAGCAAAGCCATAGAGCAGTGCGTCTGCGGTGATGCCGTGGCCAATGGAAGCCTCTGCGACGCCTGTCACCTGCTCTTGGAAAGCGGGCAGGTTTTCGAGCGTCAGATCATGCCCGGCATTGACACCCAGACCAATGGCAAGGGCAGCGGCGCAGGTATCGGCCAGCGCCACGAGTTCACGCTGCGCGGCAGCCCGGTTGTCATAGCAAGCGCCATAAGGGCCGGTGAACAGTTCGATACGGTCGGCACCAACCGCCTTGGCAGCAGCAACGCCTTCAGCCCCAGCGTCTGGATCGCAAAACAGCGAGATACGGCGCCCTTGAGCACCACGAAGACGCGGGATGACCGCGTTGAGAATGTCGGCCTGACCGACAAAATCCCATCCGTGGTCAGAAGTCGCCTGGCTCGGATCATCCGGCACCAGCGTGACTTGATGGGGATTGATGGTTTCGATCAGGGTGATGAAATC
This sequence comes from Devosia sp. MC1541, assembly GCF_012847305.1. Classification (NCBI taxonomy): domain Bacteria; kingdom Pseudomonadati; phylum Pseudomonadota; class Alphaproteobacteria; order Hyphomicrobiales; family Devosiaceae; genus Devosia; species Devosia sp. MC1541. The sequence continues at coordinate 121,504 of NZ_JABBDZ010000005.1, read as the reverse complement.
TTCGCTTGGGTAACCCTCGATGTTGTATTCGACATCGGGATATTCCAAGGACAGAAGCTCAGCCAAAGCGAACACGTCCGTACGCCGAATATGGCGTTCGTCGGGACGGGGATGAATGGTGATGCCCGCAGCGCCCGCGTCCAAAACCACGCGCGCAATGCCGGTCACACTCGGCCACCGCAGATCGCGGCGATTGCGGAGTTGGGCGACGGCGTTGAGATTGACGGACAGCAGAGTCACGGACGGATATCCTTACAGCAGATAGCTTCTGCTTACGCCCTGCCTCACCGAGGAGCAATACTGAAGCGCTAGGCCGTTAGACGCAGACTATAAAACACCCGGCGCGATGAGCGAACACCGCGCCGGATGATTGGGCATTACATGCTTTCAGGGCCGCGGCTGATCGCAGCCAGACCGGTGCGGACCACTTCGACGAGACCAAGCGGCGCCATCAGAGCGATAAAGCTATCGATCTTTTCTGGCTTGCCGGTGACTTCGAAAACAAAGCTCTCGACGGTCGAGTCGATGATGTGCGCACGGAAGGCATCAGCAAGACGCAGCGTTTCAGCGCGATGATCGCCCGAACCACGAACCTTGATCAGCGCCAATTCACGCTCAACGAAAGCGCCTTCTGCCGAAAGGTCATGAACCTTATGGACCGGCACGAGACGCTCCAGCTGGCTCTTGATCTGGATCAGAACCTTGGGCGTGGCGATGACAACAACAGTGATGCGACTAAGTCGACTGTCGTGTTCGGTCTCACTGACGGTCAGGCTCTCGATATTGTAGCCGCGCGCCGAGAAGAGGCTCACGACACGTGCGAGGATACCGGGCTCATTGTCGACCAAAACCGAAAGCGTGTGGCGTTCGTTCTGCTGGGTTTCTGGAGCCATGAAATAGGCGGAACCAGTGGGCTGGAGATGTGCGTTCATTTTTGTTTCTCTCCGCAGCTGGCTTAAACCAGCTGGCGTCCCTTCTCGTCGATGATGTCGCCGATGTCAGCGGTATCAGGCAGGATAATTTCATTGTGCGGCTTGCCCGATGGGATCATCGGCAGGCAGTTCTCGTCCTTCTCGACGATCACGTCGAAGATAACTGGGCCGTCATAGTCGAGCATTTCCGCGATTGCCGCGTCGAGCTCGGCTGGGTTTTCGCAGCGAATACCCTTAGCGCCATAAGCTTCAGCAAGCTTGACGAAGTCCGGCAGCGATTCCGAATAGGAATGCGCATAGCGCGAGCCGTGCAGCAGATCCTGCCACTGGCGGACCATGCCCATGCGCTCGTTGTTGAGGATGAAGATCTTGATCGGCAGACGATACTGAACCGCCGTCGAGATTTCCTGCATGGTCATCTGTACGGACGCTTCGCCGGCGATATCGATCACCAGTGCATCTTCATGCGCAACCTGCACGCCAACAGCGGCTGGCAGGCCATAACCCATGGTGCCGAGACCACCCGAGGTCATCCAGTGGTTTGGCTTATCGAAGTGGAAGTGCTGCGCAGCCCACATCTGGTGCTGGCCCACTTCAGTGGTGATGTAGACTTCCTTGGACTGGTTCTTGGTCGCTTCATACAAGCGCTGGATAGCCCATTGCGGCTTGATGACCGTGTCCGAGTTCTTGAATTTGAACGAACCAACGGCGCGCCACTTTTCAATCTGGCTCCACCACGGCGCAATTGCTTCATTGCGAGGCTGATTGGTCTTGGAACGCCAGATGCGGATCATTTCCGCCAGCACGCGGTTGCAATCGCCAACGATTGGAATGTCGACGCGGATAATCTTGTTGATCGATGCAGGATCGATATCAACGTGGATCTTGCGGCTGTTTGGCGAGAAAGCATCGACGCGGCCGGTGATACGGTCGTCAAAGCGTGCGCCGATGTTGATCATGACGTCACAGTCATGCATCGCCAAGTTCGCTTCGTAAGAACCGTGCATGCCCAGCATGCCGAGCCACTGCTTGTTGGAAGCCGGGAACGCGCCCAGACCCATCAGGGTCGAGGTGACTGGGAAGCCAGTGAGTTCGGCCAGCTCGCGCAGGGATTCGGAGGCTTCCGGACCCGAGTTGATGATGCCGCCTCCGGTGTAGAAGATCGGACGCTCAGCCTTGAGCATCATATCGACAGCCGCTTCGATAGCCTTGAGGTCGCCATCCATCTGCGGACGGTACGACTTGGCGCGCAGCGTGCTCGGCTCTGGACGATAGTAATCGCCAACCGCGAACTGAATGTCCTTCGGAATATCGATGACAACCGGACCCGGGCGGCCAGTGGTGGCGACGTGGAAGGCCTCGTGCAGGATGCGCGGCAGGTCCGCCACGTTCTTTACGAGGTAATTGTGCTTGGTGCACGAACGGGTGATGCCGACCGTATCGCATTCCTGGAAGCCGTCGGTCCCGATAAGGGTCGTTGGCACCTGCGCGGTGATGCAAACGAGCGGAATGGAATCGAGAAGAGCGTCGGTGAGGCCGGTCACCGCATTGGTCGCGCCCGGGCCCGACGTCACGAGCACAACGCCCGGCTTGCCAGTCGAACGTGCATAGCCTTCGGCCATGTGGGTCGCACCCTGTTCGTGGCGCACCAGAATGTGCTGGACGAAGTCCTGCTGGAACATCGCATCATAAATTGGCAGCGCAGCGCCACCGGGATATCCGAAGATATGTTCAACGCCCTGATCGGTGAGCGCTTGGATCACCATTTCAGCGCCGGTCATTTTTTCGGCCATCATTCAGCCCTTCCTAATTCTCCCCCGGAGGGAAATCCGTCGTTCTCCGCCTCTCCCCGCGCGGCGGAAAAAAGGCAATAAAAAAGGCCCCGTTTGGGACCTTGTGTTCGGCGCATCCGCAATCGCGCGGGGTTTTACCCCACGGTGCCGATGCGCCTGCTAACCACTACGAGAATGAGCGCCCGCATGGGACCTCTCCTGAAAATTCGTTGCGCATTGATAAAGTGATTGTGAGTCCTGAGTCAACCCAAAATGCCGCATGCAAATCCCCAGCTGAGATCGCCTCAGCCTGCCACACAGGCTTTTTTAATGGCAGGACGCCTCCAAAGTGCTAAAGGCGGCACAACACAGATTATGACCTTTTGGTGACATGAGTAAAAGCGCGCTCGACAAAGACTTGCAGCGTGTTTCCGGAATGGAAACGGCAACCTTCAATTTAACCCGCTCGCTCGCAGCGCCGGGCATCGCCTTGGTCTTCCTTCTGCTGGCCGCAGTTTGGGCCAGCTACGCGATGGGCGGCTCGCCAGGCACATATATCGTCGTCATATCGGCCTGTATCGCAGGCTATATGGCGCTAAACGTTGGCGCAAATGACGTCGCCAACAACATGGGCCCAGCTGTCGGTGCCCGTGCCATTACCATGGGCGGTGCTCTCGTAATCGCGGCAATCTTCGAAGCGGCTGGCGCTCTGCTCGCTGGCGGCGACGTGGTCAACACAGTAGCGCGCGATCTGCTGATCGCACCGGACTTCGAGTCGAAGACCTTTATTACCGTGATGATGTCCGCCCTGCTGGCCTCTGCGCTGTGGGTGAACCTGGCGACCTATATTGGCGCGCCAGTTTCCACCACTCACGCCGTTGTCGGTGGCGTCGTTGGCTCCGGCATTGCTGCCGCAGGCTTTGGCGTCGTCAACTGGGGCATGATTGGCGCTATCGCCACCAGCTGGGTGATTTCGCCAGTCATGGGCGGGCTGTGCGCAGCAGGCCTTTTGTGGTTGATCATGAAGACGATCACCAATCGCCTCGACAAGATTTCAGCGGCGCGCGTTTGGGTACCAATCCTTGTCGCACTGATGACAGGCGTCTTCGCCATTTATCTAGCGACCAAGGGCATGAGCCGCATTTGGAAGCCTGAACTGCCGATCGTCGTGACGCTGTTCTTCGTGTTCACCGCACTTGGTTGGATTGTTTCCATGCCAATCGTGCGCAAGCAGTCGATGAACCTTGAAAACCGCAAAAAGCATGTAGCGACCCTGTTCCGCATTCCGCTGGTAATCTCGGCCGCCCTGCTCTCCTTCGCCCACGGTGCAAACGACGTTGCCAACGCTATCGGTCCTATGGCCGCTATCGTGAGCGCCATCGAAAGCGGCGGGGCTGACGCAGGTGGCATCAGCTTGCCATTCTGGGTCCTAGCCATTGGCGCAATCGGGATTTCACTAGGCCTCGCGCTGTTTGGCCCCCGCCTCATCCGTACTGTTGGCGAGCAGATCACCAAGCTCAACGAAATCCGCGCATTCTGTGCGGCGCTGTCGGCGGCTGTGACCGTACTCGTCGCTTCAGCACTCGGCATGCCGGTTTCCTCAACGCACATCGCTGTGGGTGCAGTGTTCGGCGTCGGGTTCCTGCGTGAGTATTTCTCGCGCCGCGATATGGAAGGCTCGGCAGTTCCGGTTAACGCTAAGTTCGTTGACCCATCCCAGCTCAATGCCACCCCGGAAGAGGCACTTGCCAATGCCCGTAAGTCTGAAGGGCGTCTCCTGGTCCGGCGTCAGCATGTTTACTCGATCGCGGCGGCCTGGGTCGTAACCGTCCCCGCATCGGCCGTTTTGTCGGGCGTGCTCTATTACGTGCTGAGCCTGATCATTCGCTAACCACCAACAGCATTAGCCGAACAAAAAGGCCCGGAACCTCATGGTTCCGGGCCTTTTCTCTAATTCGAAAGGGTTCGCTTACTTGACGAGATAAGCCGTGTGAAACTTCACAGCGAGACGCGCCAATGAGCGATCGGCCAAAAGACGCTTGGCTTCTGTCAGCGTCGCCCAGTGGCGTAGACGCTGCCCTTGCTCACGCCAGCTCTCGAGCTGCTCGGTGACGAGAAGTGGGTAGAGATCGACATTCACTAAAGTCGCCCCTTCCCCGCCGGTGCTGGCGCGGTAGCTGCCAATAACGTCCTGCGAGATTGTGCCGACAACACCCGCCTCTTCAGCAGCCTCGCTCGCAGCGCTGTCCCAAGCAGTATAGCCAGGCTCAATAGCACCCTTTGGAAAGATCCACTTGCCGCTGCGGCGCGAGGTGATCAGCAGGAAAGCCATGCGCCCGTCGATGATCGAATATGGCAGAGCTCCGGCCTGACGCAACGCATCTGGCGTTTCGACGGCGGGGCTCCAATGCTTAAGCAATTCGCGCAAGGTCACGACCCTTTGGATAAAATAGGTTGGTCGCTCCTTGGCACAGCTACGCCGCTTGTGTCCACACCACAAACAGAAAGGGCCCCGAAGGGCCCAATCAAAATTCGTTATATCGAGACGAAAAGCTCGATTAGCGTGCCAGTGCAACGTTTGCTGCGGAAACCTTGCCGTCACGGCCGGTTTCGAGTTCGAAGGTGACCTTGTCGCCTTCGTTCAGGCTCTGTAGGCCCGAGCGCTGCAATGCAGAAATATGCACAAACGCGTCTTTTTCGCCGTTCTCAGGCGAAATAAAACCGTAGCCCTTAGTGGTGTTAAAGAACTTCACGGTGCCCGTAATAGTAGACATAGCAAGACCTCGAGGTCGTAGATGCTGCTCGCGCAGCGTTGGGTGAGCCTGACAGCAAGTTGTCAGAACGTACATTTTCACCAGATCAGGAGGTAGCCTAGTTTCCGGAAGCCCGGTCGTTCAGTTAGCGCAAGTCGAGTGGCACGTTAGTACCGATTATCTACGTAGACTGAACAATTTTCAAGGCAGAACTCACTGTAAGTGAAAGACACCCGGCCGGGGGGCCGACCGGGTGTCTTACGCCCAAAAGGGCGTACGCCGCAGGGGGCGCTACGGCATCTAGAGACGGTGTTAGCCGCGCGGACAAGCCGCTACGTACTGCACACCTGTGCGTGGGTTGCGGTACACGCACTGATTTGGATTTCCGTTATAGTTACGGCTTTGCAGAGCATCGCCAGCAGCCGCCCCGGCGATCGCGCCGATACCAGCACCAACGATAGCACCAGCTGCACTGCCGCCGGTGATTGCCGACCCTACGACCGCGCCACCGACGCCGCCAACGGTTGCACCCTGCTGGCTAGCAGTACATGCGGTGAGCGAGAGAGCCGCAACTGCGACCACCAAAATCTTAAGCATGGAATATCCTCCACGATAACTTCCGCGTCCAAAATGCGCGACATCCGTGAATGGTTCCAGAATTCCGCCCAAATTATTTATTTAATTTAGCGAGGCCCGCGCCACTTAGGGCAAATCCAAGCCATCCCAAAATCATAAGCCCACCGCCAATCGGTGCCGCACCTGCAAAAAGTGGTGCACTGAGAAACTCACGCAACGCCAAATCCGCTCCAAAAATCAGCGTCCCGAGCGCCAGAATTGCCCCCGAAAAGGCGAAGGAACGAGACCGACCAAAGAGGCCAACCGCCAACAACGCAGGGCCATGGGATAGAAAGACCGCCGCGATGGCAGAAAGATTGCGCGAGTCCACCATATGGGAGGATGCAGCCGCAGCAGCGACGCCGCTTGCCCCAAGCAAACCCGCAACGACAAGCAGGCCTCGATGCAACACAATCATGTCCAACTCCTTAGCCGCCCTTTTATAGCGCCAGCGAATGGTCTAGAGGATCACTCTCTAAGAGAGTATTGAATATGAGTGAGATGGTCGCGCCAATGCCAGAGCGTGCTTCGCGTGGCGCCTGGGGGCGGGAATTTATCGAGAGTTTTTCTCTCGCTTGGCCGCTGGTTATTGCTCAGCTTGCTCAAAACGCCCTGCAAACAACAAACGTCGTCATGGTCGGCTGGCTCGGCCCATCCGATCTGGCAGCGGCAACGCTGGCCTCCACGTTTTATACCCCTTTCATGCTGCTCGGCACCGGGATTGTCGCGGCGGTATCAGCGCTTGTTGCGCAAGCGCGTGGGCAGCGAGACATCAAGGCCGTGCGCCGTGTCGTGCGCCAGGGCTTCTGGGCGGCGCTCATGATTTGTGCGGTGCTTGTGCCGCTGATCTTACAGTTTCAGAATATATATCAGCATCTGGGCCAAGACCTCGACACGGTCGCGCATGGCCAGAGCTACATCAATATTCTGGCGTTTTCCCTGTTCCCGGCGCTCGGCATCATGGTGCTGCGCTCGTTTTTGTCAGCGACCGGCATAACCCGTCCCATTCTGATCATCACCATCTTTGGCGTGCTCATTAATGGGCTGATCGCATACAGCCTCATCTTCGGCAATTTTGGTTTGCCGGAAATGGGCATTCGTGGCGCTGGCGTTGCCTCGCTCGTGGCGAACTTGGCGATGGTCGCGATGATGCTGACCTATGTGCTACGTCACCGCAAACTCAAGCGCTTCAACATCCTCGTGCGCTTCTGGAAGGCGGACTGGGGGCACCTCAAGGAAATCTTCCGCATTGGTGTTCCGATGGGCATGACGACACTGGCGGAAGTCGGGCTATTCACCGCCGCTGCGGTGCTCATTGGCCAATTCGGCACAGACGCGATTGCGGCGCACGCCGTCGCGTTACAATGCTCGTCGACCGCTTTCATGGTGCCGCTAGGCTTGGGATATGCCGCAACTGTCCGCGTCGGCTTGGCCTATGGTCGCGGCGACAAGGAAGGCATTCGGCGCGCCGGCTGGGCGTCCTTCATCCTCGGAACCGGCTTCATGGTGTTCTCCTGCGCCCTGTTCCTGCTCGCGGGTCGACAGATTGCCGGGGTGTTTTTGGATCCGACGCTCGAGTCCAACGCCCATGCGATCAATCTTGCTGTGACCTTCATCGCAGTGTCGGGCCTGTTCCAACTGGTCGATGGCGCTCAGGTTACGGCAGCCTATTCGCTGCGCGGCCTGAGCGACGCGAAGGTGCCCATGTGGATCGCCATCTTTGGCTATTGGTTCATCGGGCTACCGACCAGCTATGTCTTGGGCTTTACCTTCGGCATGGAAGGCTTGGGCGTTTGGCTCGGTCTTGCTGTCGGCCTCGCCTTCGTGGCTGTGCTGCTGGTCGGGCGATTTGCCTATCGCGAACGCCTCGGACTGCTCAAAACACTGAACCCCGCTTAAAGCGGGGTTCCTCCAAGGCCCAGTCTTGGCCAATCAGCCATGCGGTTGCGGAACCACGTTCGCTGCCGCTTGGCATATTGATGGGTGGCAGTCGTGGCGAGACGGATCGCCTCCTCCTCATCCATTTCCCCTTTCAGCCAAGCCGCAATTTCCGGTACGCCAATTGCCTTCATGGCAGGCAGCATCGGGTCGAGGTTTTGCGCCAACACCGCCTTCACCTCCTCCACAGCGCCATTGTCGAACATATGGTCAAAGCGATGGGCGATACGCTCGCGCAGCACCTCGCGTTCGGGCCACATAACAAAGCGCTCAATATCGGCGTCAGCCAAAATTCCAGCCTGCGGCTCGTCTTGATAAGACGACAGCGCCCTGCCCGTTGCCCGCTTGACCGAGAGCGCCCGAACCACACGCTGAGGGTCAGCAACCTTGAGCCGAGATGCGGTGATGGGATCTTCCGCCGCGAGCAGCGCCATACGCTCAGCCTCGTCAAAATCGGCAATCTCTTCTTCAACCGAAATCATAACGGCTTGAGGCACTTCTGGGATGTCTGCGAATCCCTTCGTCAGCGCATCGAAGTAAAGTCCTGTGCCGCCGACAAAGATCAGCTCACGCGCTGGATCGACCTCTTGAATCAACGCATTAACTTTTCGGATATATTCGCCGGTTGAGAACCGTTTAGCGACAGGCACAACGCCATAGAGATGGTGCTCGGCCTGCGCTTCGTCTTCAACAGATGGACGCGCTGTCACAACACGAAGCGTGTTATAAACCTGCATTGAATCGGCGTTGATAATCACGCCGCCACCCGTCTGGGCGCGCGCGATTGCCAGCGCCGACTTGCCGCTGGCAGTCGGACCCGCTATCAGAACCACGCGCCTCTGGGCCATCATTTCGTTCTCCCGAAAGTCGCTTTATCCATGCCGGTTCTTTCCCTGATCGCCAACCCTGCAGATCCTGATTTCGACACCAAGCTTGCTCAAGCTGTCGTGGCGGAAATAGGCGGAGAACTCAACTGGCTGAACAATGGTATCGCCTGCGATATCATTGAGCCAAAAGCTGAGAACGCTCTCGCCCTCGCGCGCGAAATCATTGGCACGCGCGCAGTGGACGTCAATTTGGTGCCCACCTATGGTCGCCGCAAGCAGCTTCTTGTCGCAGACATGGACTCCACCATGATCCAGCAGGAATGCATCGACGAACTGGCCGCTGCCTTGAACCTCAAAGACAAGGTTGCCGAAATCACCGAACGCGCTATGCGCGGCGAACTTGATTTCGAACAGGCGCTAGACACGCGTGTGGCTCTCCTCAAAGGCCTTGATCGTGCTGCCATGGACGAGGTTCGTCGTGGCTCCATCACCCTCATGCCGGGTGGGCGTACGCTGATCCAGACCATGAAGGCCTATGGCGCTTACACCTCGCTGGTGTCGGGCGGCTTCACCTTCTTTGCTGACTATTTTGGCAAGCGCATCGGCTTTGACGAGGCCATCGCCAATGTTCTCGAATTCGACGGCGATAACCTCACCGGCACAGTGAGCAAGCCCATCGTCGACAAGACCACCAAGCGTACACGCCTTGAAACGCTCGCCCAAGAAAAGGGTCTGTCGCTGAGCCAGACCATGGCTGTGGGCGACGGTGCCAATGACCTCGATATGATCGCCATTGCCGGCATGGGCGTCGCGCTGCATGCCAAGCCGGTCGTAGCGGCGGCCGCAGGCTACCGCATCGACCACAGCGACCTCACGGCCCTGCTTTATCTGCAAGGCTATGACGACGAAGAACTCGTCCGCTAAGCCAACACCAAGATCCAATAGAAAAGGCCGGCGCAGTTTCCTGCGCCGGCCTTTATCATGTCTAGTCAGCTTTTACTGAGCTGCTGGTGCAGCAGGCTCGGCTTCAGTCGGAACCACTGGTTCAACGGGGGCCGGAGCTTCAATACCCACGGTTGGCTGCAAAGCCGTACCATCTTCCAGCGTGATGCTTGGAACAGTGGTGTCCTGCAGGCCAAGGCCGTCGAGGAGTGGCTCAGTCGGTGCATCGACAACTTCTGGAACAACCAGAGGCTGGATCGGAGCACCAGTGATTTCGCCGCGTTCTGGCAGCGCGCCGCCCGAACCGAAGTAGCTGAAGAAAGCGCTGTCTGGCGACAGAACCATCGTCGTGCCGGTGTTTGCCAGCGACGTACGATAGGCTTCCATCGAACGGTAGAACTGGAAGAACTCTTCGTTCTGGCCATAAGCCAGTGCAAAGATACGGTTCCGTTCAGCGTCGCCCTGACCGCGGAGGATTTCCGCATCACGGGTTGCAGCCGCGACGATTTCAACCGCCTGACGATCAGCGATAGCGCGCAGGCTCTGAGCCTGTTCCTGACCACGAGCACGAAGCAATGCAGCTTCGGCAAGACGTTCAGCACGCATACGTTCAAAGGTCGTTGCCGAAACTTCAGCATCGAGGTCGGTACGCAGGATACGTACGTCGACAATGTCGAGGCCGAGATTTGCCAGATCCGGACGGATCAGATCACGGGTTTCCTGCATCATCTGCGCGCGCTGATCAGACAGAGCGTCGGAGAATTCACGCAGACCGTAAACCTGACGCAGAGCCGCATCGAGGCTTGCGCCGATACGGGCTTCAGCGACTGCAAGCTGACCGGTCGCACGCTCACGGAACAAACGCGCATCAGCGATGCGGTAGGTCAGGAATGCGTCAACCTGATAGAATGCGTTGCCCGACACCTGAACACGCATGTTCGAGATATCATAGCGCAGCAGACGATCATCGATCATCTGAACGGTATCAACGAAGTCGGTCGGGATCTTGAAGTAGATGCCCGGCTCGGTGCGCACGTCGGTGATCTGACCGAAGCGCATAACAATGGCCTGCTCGCGTTCGTCAACGACGTAAAGCGAGGAGAAGACGACGTAGAGGGCGGCAAGAACCAGACCGCCGAGAACATAAAGACGGTTCATGATCAGTTCCCTTCAGTGGTGTTGCGCTTGCCCAATTCTGGCAGCGGCAAATAGGGAACAACGCCCGAACCATTTGCACCTGGCTCGATCAGCACCTTTTCGGAGCTGCCCAGAACCTGTTCCATGGTTTCGAGGAAGAGACGCTGACGGGTCACTTCTGGCGAATTCACGTATTCAGCATAGATCGAGTTGAAGCGTTCCGCCTCACCGGTTGCTTCCTGAACGACGCGGTTCTTATACGCAGCAGCATCTTCACGAGCCGCTGCGGCTTCACCGCGAGCGTTACCGAGAAGGGTGTTGGCGTAAGAACGGGCTTCTTCCTGAAGACGTGTCTCGTCCTGACGCGCACGCTGCACTTCATTGAAGGCATCGATAACGTCAGCTGGAGGACCAGCATTCTCGATCAGCACCTGGCTGACATTCACGCCGAGGCCGTAGCTTTGCAGCGTCGCCTGAGTGATGCGCAGAACTTCCTGCTGAATGCCGGCACGGTCGTCAGAGTAAATGTCCTGAGCCGGACGACGACCAACCGCTTCACGCATAGCGCTTTCAGACGCGTAGCGCACCAGCGATTCCTGATCGCGAACGTTAAACAGGTAAGAGACCGGATCGTTGATCGCCCAGAACACGGAGAACTGGACATTGACGATGTTCTGGTCGCCCGAAAGCATCAGACCGTCGCCCGCATTGCTGCGCGACGATGCAGTCGCTGCACCGATCTGGGTCTGATTGACGGTCGTGGTTGCACGTTCAACCGATTCAACAGGCCACACCATGAAGTGCAGACCCGGGCCCGAAATCTCTGGCTTCGGCTTACCGAAGCGGAGTTCAACACCCACTTCTTGCGGGTTGATGGTGTAGATAGAGTTGGACACCCAAAACGCTGCTAGCGCGAGGAAGCCGCCGATAAACAGCCACTTCCCACCTGGAACGTTACCTTTAAACTGGTCACGGCCACGATTGAGAATGTCTTCGAGATTGGGGGGATTACCGCCCGGACGACGCGGACCACCGCCGCCGCCACCGCCGCTATTGCCGCCACCACCTGGCGCTTGGCCCCAAGGGCCGCCATTGTTGCGGCCGCCTCCGCCACCATTATTCTCCCAAGGCATCGCAATCCTTTCGGTGTCTAAGAGAAAATCTGTTCGTTCTTATATAGGCATGCGCACCCGCGTATCAATCCGCGAGCGCTTGGCGCTTTTCATAGACCTTAATGGAATATGGCGCGCCGTCTTTTTCCGACGGTTCAACATGTGGTTCGGCCACAACCTGCCAGATTTCGGGGTCGACCTGAGGAAAGACAACATCGCCCGCCGGCTCGAGCTCGACATGGGAGATATAGAGCCGATCCGCCTTGCAGATGGCTTGCGCGTAAATCTCCCCGCCGCCGATGACCATGAGCTCGTCAACACCCAGCGCACCGGCCAAGCTCGCGGCCAATTCTATGGCTGCTTCAAGGCTTGCGCGGACATGGACGCCCTCTGGAACCGCATAGTCTTCTTGCCGCGTCACCACGATATGCGGGCGCCCCGGCAAGGGCTTAGGGAAAGTCTCGAACTGTTTGCGCCCCATGATCATGGGCTTGCCCATAGTGGTTGCCTTGAACCACGCGAAATCGGACGGAATGCGCCACGGAATTGTCTGGTCAGACCCAATGACACTGTTCCGCGCCACCGCGGCAATCAAGGCAAGCAGCATGGGATACGGTCCTCAGTTCATCAGCTGATCGGAATGGCGCAGCAGAAGGATGTCGATCTCTCCTGAGGGCCAGTAATCTGTTTTGACCATTTCAAAGGTCGTTGGCCCGATTTTCTTGACGCCGTCCCCACAAAACGACACCAGATTTTTCGGGTCGCCCTTGTCGACAACGAGACGGAAGTTCTCGATTTGCCCCCCTGCCCAATTATTGCCGGTGGTGACGATGTAGGAAATCCAGTTATCCCAATAAGGGGCGTATTCCTCGCCCTTCGGAATGGATTTCCGCACTGTATTGCGGAAGCCTTCATCGACGCAGTACTTGGTTGCGTATTCGCCCTGCGGGTCCCAGCCGCTTTCCGGATCGCCGGTGAGCAGGACGTTGGTACCAACCGTACCGCCAACGCTTGGGCGGTATTTGTGCTCGACCACAACCTTATCATTGGCTGGGAAGGTCGCCTCCCAAACATAGGAGGCGCGATAGGTCCAGAGCGGATAGGTATCATCCTGCACCTTGCCCTCGCCCAAATCATAAACCTCACGCTGAACAATGCCGAGACGTTGAAGCGCGCTCTTGTCCTCCGCCGACAGACCATTGAGTGCGTCTTGGGTCTCGTCGGCGAAATTGACCAAGGGGATGTCCATGCTGGTCAATAGCGCGCTTCGATCCACCCCGACGGCCATGGCATATTCATAAAGCGTCGCGGGAAGCTCTTCGCCGTCGAAGGTCGTCACAAACTCAAAGAGGTTGTCGAGCGGCCCTGTCGGATAGGACACTGGGCTATGATAGGAAAAATCAATGTCGGGCATCGGGAAGGCAACGAGCTGCTCAATATCTTTGTCGCTATTGTTGCGGAAGACATATTTTACGCGGATCTCGTCGACCGAGATGTAGAGTTCCTCGCTCTCCATCGAGATGTGGTCATTGGTGACGAAGTTGAGCCCGTTGGTCGTCAGTTGAACGGACGTATCATTGGCAAAACTGGGTCCCACCAAAATTCCGGCAGCCACCGTAAGGGCGATGAAACGCATGTGAACTCCCCACTCTGCCCGCTCCTCGTGGGAGCAGGAATCTCGTCAAAATGCCTTGTTCCGGTTTAAGCATGTTCAGCCGCAGCGCAAAACCAGCAAATTCGCTGAATTACAGCCGACGAAAGCTGACAGCAGCCTGAGCCTAGACTAGAGCATTCTTCAGCACAGCATCCGAGCAAGTATTTAGAGCGCGCACATCATGGTTCAGACTTGGCAATTTTGGGCGTTTCTGTCCGCAGTGTTTGCGGCGCTCACCGCCGTTTTCGGCAAAATCGGCGTCCAGAACATCAATTCGGACATGGCGACGCTGATCCGGACAATCATCATTCTGGCCATGACAGCGGCCATTGTTGTGTCTTTTGGCCATTGGCAAAAGCTCGAAACTATTCCCGGCAAAACCTGGGTGTTTCTGCTGCTGTCGGGCCTCGCCACGGGCGCATCTTGGCTGTGCTATTTCCGTGCGCTGCAAATGGGGCCAGCGTCGCAAGTTGCGCCCATCGACAAGCTCAGCGTCGTTATGGTCGCTCTCTTCGCAGCGCTGTTTCTCGGAGAAAAGCTGGCCGTGCACAATTGGCTTGGCGTGGCTCTGATCGGCGTGGGCGCAGTACTCGTCGCGATCCCCTAATCGGGGCGATTGAAATAAGCGAACCACTTGCGGTCGAGCGCGGCATCAAGATCAATGCCGTTGTGGCGCGCATAGAGCAGCATCATTGCGAGAAGGTCAGCAGCCTCATCATCGCGCTTCTGCTTGATCTCGTCTTCGCTCATGCCCTTGAGCCGCCCGCGACCCGATAGGCGAAGATGCTCCGCAGTCAGCTCGCCAAGCTCTTCTTGGAGTTTGAGGATGAACCAATCGTCATTGCGTTCGACATTCATGCGCTCTGCATAAAGGTCGGAAATCTTGGCGACGAGACCGGTCAGCTCTTCGAGAGTGCGGCTCATACGGAAACCGACGCCTTGATATGCGGATGCGGATCATAGCCCTCAAACGCAAAGTCCTCGAACACAAAATCTTCCAGACGCTTGCGTTCTGGGTTCATGATCAGCTTGGGCAGTGGGCGCGGCTCGCGCGTCAGCTGCAAATTCGCCTGCTCAAAGTGGTCATTATAGATGTGCACGTCGCCAAACGTGTGGACGAAGTCGCCCACTTCGAGATCGCACACCTGCGCCATCATATGGGTGAGCAGTGCATAGGAAGCGATGTTGAACGGCACGCCAAGAAAAGTGTCCGCCGAGCGCTGGTACAGCTGGCAAGAGAGCTTGCCGTTGGCGACATAGAATTGGAACAGGCAATGGCATGGCGGCAGCGCCATATTGTCCACTTCCGCCGGGTTCCAGGCCGAAACGATGTGACGGCGGCTGTCAGGCTTGTGCTTGAGGCTTTCAACAAGCGCACCGAGCTGGTCGATGTGACGACCGTTGGGCGCCGGCCAGTTGCGCCACTGCGAACCATAGACAGGACCAAGATCGCCGTTTTCATCGGCCCACTCGTCCCAAATCTTGACGCCCCGCTGTTGCAACCAGCGCACATTGGTCTCACCGCGAATGAACCACAGGAGTTCATAGATGATGGACTTCAAGTGCAGCTTCTTGGTGGTCAGCAGCGGGAACCCCTCTTGGAGGTTGAAGCGCATCTGATAGCCAAACAGCGATCGCGTACCGGTTCCGGTACGGTCCGACTTGTCGGCACCGGTTTCAAGAATATCGGAGAGGAGTTTTAGGTACGGCTGCATGACCCATAACTAGCGCGATTCGCCGCCGAGGTGTTTCTCGATAAGTCGCGTCAAAGTTGCGATCTGCTCCTGCTGACGCAAAATGAGACCGCGGATTTCCTCTTCGCGAAGCCGGTCGAGTTTTTCATGCAGGGCCATGATCTCGATCTCCGATTTCAAATTCACCTCATAATCATGGGAAGAAACCTCCCGATCCTTCGCCGCCTGTCGGTTCTGGCTCATCATAATGACCGGCGCTTGCACGGCCGCCAGCATCGACAGCATCAGATTGAGAAAGATGAAGGGATAGGGATCGAATGCCCGACCGGCCAATAGCAGATTGGTCGTCACCCAAAGCGCCAACACCACGCCAAACCCTGCGATAAAAACCCATGAGCCGCCAAAGGCCGCGACCTTGTCGGCCAACCGCTGTCCAAAGGTCAGACTGTCATTGAATTGCGCCTGCGTATCCCGCGATAGCGGGCGTCGCTCTATCGTTTGCTCAAGGACCTTCCGTTCCTGGTCGGTCAGATTTTCCATATCCTTGCCAAGAAACCTATCGGACGCATGCGCAATACGGGCGGCGGGATCGGAAGACATGGGTTTGTTCCCTTGCTTTATGGATGGAGCAATACTGACACTGCGGTGGCGCAAGCCAGAGCGGCATCCTACTCCCGTATAGAATGCTGTCAGCACCTGTCTCAGACGGTATTGCCTGCTTCAGGCGAGGCGACTGACAAACTCAGTCTCGTCCTTCTCCCAAACATGCGACTTGTCGATATGCGCTAGCGCCCACGCGAACATGGTCTGCATGCCACGCAAGTCTCGCGCCGCGACCGCTTCTTCCAAGATCTCGTTGATCCGCATCTTGGCGGGCAAATGGCCAAGAGGTCCGACACGCTCGAACTCAACACTAATGCCCTCATCAACCCAAGCGCCGACGAGAGCCGCGAACTCTTCGGAAATGAGGAAGGCGGTTAGCTCAAGAACGAGAATTGTGATCGTGTCATTGTCGAAATGCTCTGAGCGGATGACCACGCCGCTCCGCAGAGGATGCCATGCCTCGCTCAACTCAGGCAGGAAGAAGTAGCCGCAGTAAAAGCCGCGGCACACGGTTGGACGCACATCATAGACGGTGCAGCCCTGCCCTTCGGCGCAATGCAGGCACAAAAAATTGGCGGGCTTCTGCAGTTCTTCCGTGCGGATTGGCGCAAAGGAACAGCAGGCGGTGCAGCTTTCGCAGCTACGCCCTTCAATTGGCTGCAATTCCATAGGCCCCTCCAATTCCCCCGGACCTTAGAAAAGCGTGAATTGGGCCAGCTTGTCTAGCACCAGCTTTCGCGTTTGCCGCGCCATGGATGGGCCAGACCTTCTGCGATCATGGTGTCTGCGATGGATCGGCCATTGCGCTCGACGATGCGCAGTTTGCGCCCATATTGGTCTTCGTCACGCTCATAATCGCCCAAGGTGAAAGGCGCCGCATTCAACAGCGAGACAAGGCGCGTTGTTGCGCGCTGGCCCAATGCCGCTTCCTGCGGGCAAGATGGGCTGCTGACTTCGGGCGTATTCAAATCGGCGATGCGATATTTCACACCATCGAGCCAGAATGTGTCGCCATCGACAACGCAGGTGACGCGATTTCTCGAACTGCAGACAGAAAAATGTGCGCTCGTCCTAGCGGGCATCGCCACGCCAGACGGCGCAACACCGGTCGAGGCAACAGCGCTGATCCGTGGCTCGATAAGCCATTGCGCCAACCCGCTGCGGTCGACGCCTACAACAACCAAAGCGCCCAGCATAAACGAGCCTGCAATCGCATAGGCGATGGGGAATTTCACCCACCACGGCATGCGCTGAGATCGGCGCGAGCGGTTAGATCGTACGAGATAAAGGCGGGGCGGCATAGTTACTCCTACACAGAGCAAACTGACCTATCCGATCTTAATCCCGTGTGAATTTTATGCAGAGCGTTTGCATCCTTACGCCCAGTCACCTATATAGAAGGGGCTCGCAAGAGCTATGGCGATAAACTGTCATTGTAATAAACCCATCGGACCCGGGGGCAGTACCCGGCGTCTCCACCATCTCCCCTCTTTATGAGGTGAGCCAATGGGGACGAAACAGGATCGACGAGGGCGTAAAGAGTGTGCTTTCGCTCGGCATGGTACCACCGTTATCGGACTAAAACTTATAGTTGCAAATGACAACAATAAGGCTCCAGTAGCTCTCGCAGCGTAAGCTGCGCGACATCTGGGAAATAAGTCCTCCGCCCCTAGCCGGGCGATAGGCGGGGTTCGCAGGCACCTGGCAACAGAAGCCTGCACTCAATCTCCAATCCGATCGCAAAAATCCGTCTTTGTTCTTGAATTATCAGGGAACGTAGGGCTGATATGAGCCGTTCGGATTCGACACTACTCTCGGGAGAAGCCCCAATGGCCGAAGACCACATGCGTTACGATATCCTCACGCAAGAAGCGATGCGGGGCGTCGTGCGTAAGGTATTGGCGGAGGTGTCGCGCACCGGCCTTCCGGGTGATCACCACTTCTACATTTCCTTTGCGACCCGCGCTCCTGGCGTGCGCATCTCGGAAGAGCTGATCAAGCAGTATGATTCCGAAATGACCATCGTGCTGCAGAACCAATACTGGGATCTCAAGGTCAACGAAGCCAGCTTTGAAGTAGGCCTGAGCTTTAACGGCAATCCCGAAATGCTGCTCATTCCCTACACCGCGATCAAGGGCTTCTTTGACCCGTCCGTGCAGTTTGGCTTGCAGTTTGATCCGAGCAACGTTGCCGATGATCAGCGCGACGATACCGGCTCTTCCTCCCCTTCTGCTGCGTCGGACGAAAATTCTGCCGAACCGGTTGAAGCGAGCGGCGAAAAAGTCGTTTCGCTCGACGCTTTCCGCAAGAAGCCATAAGTCGTTTCGGAGATGGACAAACGCTCCTTCTCCATTGTCGGCCACCGCACATCGATTGCGTTAGAACCCGCGTTTTGGGCTGGGCTTGAAGCCATGGCACAACAGCGCGGGTTAAGCTTGGCTGGCCTCGTCAGACATATCGACGAAACCCGCGACACGCAGAACTTATCCTCTGCCGTGCGCCTGGCCGTATTGGCCTATTATCGTGATGGCGAAGCCTTGGCTCGCCCCACAGACCCTAAGGCAAAGGCCGAATAGTCGGCGCGAAAAGCGTCGGACTTTGCGAGGCATCGGGCGCGCTCTGAATGAGCATTTCAATCGTCTGCTGATCAAAATTTGGCAAGATCGGCTCCGGCGCGACGAGCGGCTGGGAGAATGGCGGCACTGGCTCTGCCGCACGCGCCGCTTCCTCCCCGGCGGCAAGACGCGCGGCTTCTTCCTCAGCAGCTATGCGTGCGGCCTCTTCCGCAGCTAGTCGGCGCTGCTCTTCAATACGCCGGTTCCGATCTTCTGCCGCTGCCCTCTGGCGAGCCTCGTCTTCAAGACGGAGCGCATCGAGGCGATCCAGCTCAATCTCATTGGCGCGCACCTGCACGGCAGCGGAAATTTCCGAGAGATCAAGAGTGGCTTCGGGGGCAGAGACAGTCCCGCCAAGCCTGGTCAGAATGCGCGCATTGTCGAGCTCAACCAAGCCGCGTGGATCTTCAAACGCTTTTGGCATCATAACGAAAGAGCCGCTGACGCCCATATCGTTGAGCGCCAATTGGAGCGAGCCCGAAAGGGTGGCTGCCTCACCGTCAATAAACATGTTGCCCACGCGCACTGTGCCGCCCGCAATAGTGAATGCGCCCGGCGCCACCGGCGCGCCAAATTTGCCTTCCTCCAGCGCGGCACGCATGACGGTTTCCAAAACTTCTGGCGGAGTGTTGAGAACATCGTCAACGTTCACGAGTGCTGGATAGACGGCGGTAGAATGCCCGGCGACGCCGAATTCCTGAATGGCAAAATTGCCTTCCCCCGAGAGGCTGCGCACGACCTCGGCCAAGCTTTGCCCTGCCCCTTCGAACTGCCCGCTGCCATCGAGAATGCCGGAAAGACCCAGCTCTGGCGCCACGGCAGCAATAGTGACGCCCGTCATGGTCCCGCGCCCCGAAATGGTCCGTTCGCTCAGAGCGCCAGCGCAACAATTGACGAGGTTCAACGAGAGCTTGCCGCCGCCCAATGCGGTTTCAAAGCGCCCCAGCGTGGCCGATTGCTGGTCCCAGAGGAACATAAAACTGGTATCGCCGCCGATCGTCCGCCCATCAAGGCTCAGCTCGCGGGCGATGACTTCAACATTGCCACGCGTTTGGCGGGGAGCGTGCGCGGTGGCGAGCGGGCCTTCTGGCCAGACGCCCTCTGCCGCACCGATGAGCGCTTCGCCACCAAAGAGGAACGCTGCCAGTGCTGTCGTGTCCACGCGATCGGTGGTGATTGTGCCGCCAAAGCCCGGCAATTGTCCGATCATCTGCATGCTGACGTCGCCACTAAAGCGGGTGTCGCCAGACGCTCCGGTAATTTCAGACAGTGCGAGGCTGCGACCAGCGACAAATTCCATGCTGGCGCTCGCTTCTACCGGCGGCAGCTGTGCGCCGGACACGCCAACCCATGCCGCCAGCCCACTGCCATCGCGCAAGATCACGTCGGCCGTGCCCGTGCCGGACAGAACAGCGCCATCGTCAAAATCGAAATCGCCATAAAAGGCGACGACTTGCCCATCTTGCCCCAGAGAGAGACGGCCAGTGAAGCCATCGGCGAGCGTTCCGTCAACAAAGGCGCTGCCGACCATGGCCTCGTCGCCGGTAAACAAAGAAGGGCCGGTCCAACCGAATTGCTCAAGCAGCGCGAGGCTATCCTGCGCCTCAATCGAAGCGACCACAGAAAGTTGGCCCTCGCCCATGTGCGAGATGGGTCGCTCACTCTCGACGCGGACGTCCAGCGCCGCCTCGGCAATTGAGCCATTGGCGGTAATGGTCTGGCCACTGCCCTGTTCTGCATCGGCCAGCACAATCTGCAAATCGGCTGGCATGGCCAAATCAATGGCTTGTTGCCAATCGAACGGCACATTGGCCATTTCATAAAGCGCGGTGAGCCCGGGCGCGCCGGCCTCTTTGAGATTTAGGCCACCCGAAAGCGTGACATTGGGATCGAGCAGCGAACCGCTTAGACGCACAGTGCCGTTAAAGCCAACCCCGCCCCAATCATCAACCGATAGGCGCGAGAAGCGGATGGCGTCCCGCGACCATTGCGCTTCGCCGACGAGGTTTTGCGCGGGCACACCGAGCACATCGAGCGCCTGCGCCTGTACTGAGAAACTGCCATCGGGGAAGCTAATAAGGAAATTGCTGTCGAGCGACGCATTGGGCGCGAGGGCAAAGAGCGCCTCGCTCAGCGGCGCATCGAGGTCTCCCAAGCGCAGCACAGTGTCCAGTCTCGGCTCTGCGCCAAACCCAATACGCAGGTCCAGCCCATGATCCTGCCCACCCAAGGCGATCCAAGCATTACTGAGGCCAAAAGCGTCGGAGCCCAAACGCACGCGACCGTGCAATTCCCCCGGAACGCCGAACAGCGGGTTGTCGTCGCTCGGCTTGCGCCAAAGCGCTGCCAGTGCGTCGAGACGCTGCGCCCGCATGACAATGTCGCCCATGACGCCCAAGCTTCCGCCGGCATTGGTCACCTTGCCAGAAAATCGGGTTTCGGTCTGGCCGGGCAAAAGCCCGATGGCTTGCGCAATGGTCCAGCTATCGCCGTCCGTCGTTGCTTCAACGCGCAAATTGCGCAACGAGAAGCCACGCATCCCAACCTCAGCAAGGTCAATCTCAAGCTTGCCTGCCATCTTGGGAATTGGCGGAGCCGGAATTTCGCCCAAGAGACGAACGAACTCATAGGCCTGTTCGGCTGCAACTTCGCTTGCATCACGCGGCGGGAGCGAGAACACGCCCCCTGAAACCATAATGTCGAAGAAGCGCGTTTCCCCCAGCTGCACATTGGCCGTGCCGGTGAGCCGCATGCCCGAGCGGTTCTGATCTGGGCTCAACGTAAACCCGGTCAGCGACACCCGATCGGTGGACGCGGTAATCTTGGTTTCGAGCACCAGATCGCCCGTAATGTCCTTAGCTGCCGTGGCGAGTTGTGGTGGCTGACGATAGGTCAGCGTGCCATCAAACTTAGGGGCGAGCCCACTTTCAAAAGAGCCATCGGCATTAAAAACCGTATTGGTCACAAGATCGCGCACGAAGGCCGACACGCGCGCTGCGCCCTGCGCATCGCTGGCCCCAGAATTGAGCCGCAGCTCATAGCGCCCATCGGCATAGTCGGCATTACCCTGAAACTGGAATGGCCCACCTAAACTAGACAGCCGCAGATCGCCTGACAGATTGGAAACAGTGAAGGTTTCGTGGCTCCGCACATCATTGAGCCGCACACTGCCATCGGTGATGCTGGCGTGGCCCAGAGCGACACCGGTTCCGGCGTTCGACATATCAACGCCACTGGCCAAAAGCCCGTTCTCGTCGATGGTGAAATCAACAACGGGACCAATCAGCGAAACCGAGGTGGCGTTATAAATATCGCGCAAAAAGTCCATCAGCGCGAACTCAGCTTCAACGCGCCGAACCGTTGCCGCCGGATCGGTGGCCGGGCCCACCACCACATCGTCAAACTCAAGACGCGGGGTCGGCAACAGTGAAAACGCAATATCGCCGCGAATGGACACATCTGTGCCAAGCACTTGGCTAGCCAGCACTTCCATGCGGTCGCGATAATCCGCCCAGTGGATGAACCGGGGCAGAATGAAAGCTGAGCCGAGCACCACGATAGCGAAGATGCCGACCACGATATAAATGCGATTAAGCAATGTTGTGCCTGCCCCGGACAATTTGGAGCGAAGTGTAGGCGCTTGCGGCCCCCGCGCAAGCCATAGCCGCAATTTGCGCAATGAAAACGGGAGAAATTTCGAGCTCCGCCGCTGACGGATCGGTGAAAACACCCGCTTCTATACAGGGGGCGGCGCACTCCCTATATTGCAATGAGAACAAAATGAGATTCGACGAGGCTTGGCGACGTGGCAGCGATGCTGTGAGCGCCTTGGAAACTTTCGCTAATGGTCGACCACGCGCCCCTGCCCCGCCCCAAAGCTGGCCCCATCACAAGCCAACTGAACCGTCAGCCGCCGGTTGATCGGAATATTCCCGATTACTTGCACGGTCTGAACCCCGAACAGCGCGACGCCGTGCTGACTACAGAAGGGCCGGTTCTGGTTCTGGCGGGCGCGGGCACAGGCAAAACGCGCGTTCTCACCACCCGTATTGCGCATATATTGAATACCCGCATGGCCTGGGGCTCGGAAATTCTCGCTGTGACCTTTACCAATAAGGCCGCAGCGGAAATGAAAAAGCGCATCCATGATCTGGTGCCCCAACTCGATGGCCTGCCATGGATGGGCACATTCCACTCCATCGGCGTCAAAATCCTGCGCCGCCATGCCGAACTGGTTGATCTCAAACCGCAGTTCACGATTTTGGACACGGACGATCAGCTGCGCCTGATCAAGCAATTGCTTGAAGCTGAGCAGATCGACGAAAAACGTTGGCCCGCTAAGCAGTTCGCCGGCATGCTCGACGCCTGGAAAAACCGCGGCTGGACGCCCAAGGATGTTCCCGCCTCGGAGGGCAGTCACTACGCCAATGGCAAGGGCCTAAAGCTCTATTACGACTATCAGGCGCGGCTAAAGTCGCTGAACGCCGCCGACTTTGGCGACCTTTTGCTCGAATGCATTCGCTTGTTCCGCGAAAACAAGGACGTGCTGGCCGAATACCATCGGCGCTTCAAATTCATCCTTGTCGACGAATATCAGGACAGCAACACCGCCCAATACTTGTGGCTGCGCTTGCTCGCCATGGGCAAGCCCGCACCTGAAGCCAATATCTGCGTGGTGGGTGACGACGACCAATCCATCTACGGTTGGCGCGGCGCTGAAGTGGACAATATCCTGCGCTTTGAGCAGGATTTTCCCGGCGCAAAGGTCGTAAAACTCGAGCGCAATTACCGCTCTACGGCCAATATCCTCAAGGCCGCATCCACGGTCATCGCCTATAACGAAGGCCGCTTGGGCAAAACGCTTTTCACCGACATTGCCGAAGACGGCGAAAAGCTGCTGCTCACGTCCGTTTGGGACAGTGAGGAAGAAGCCCGGCAGGTCGGCGAAGAAATCGAACAGCTGCAGCGTGACGGCGAGCAGCTCAACGACATCGCCATTCTGGTACGCGCCTCGTTCCAGATGCGTGAGTTCGAAGAACGCTTCATTACGCTGGGTCTCAACTATCGCGTTATCGGCGGCCCGCGCTTTTATGAGCGGAAGGAAATTCGCGACGCGCTGGCCTATTTGCGTCTTGTCAGCCAGCCCGCCGACGATCTTGCCTTTGAGCGCATCATCAACGTGCCCAAGCGCGGCATCGGCGACACCACGGTGAAGACGCTGATGGAAACCGCGCGGCTGATGAACATGCCGTTGCTCGAAGCCACCCGTCAGCTGGTTGAGACCGAAGAACTCAAGCCCAAGCAACGCTCGACACTGAGCGCGCTGGTGCAGCAATTCGACCACTGGGCCGAGAGAATGGCATCCATTCCGCACCACGAGCTGGCCGAGCAAATTCTCGACGAAAGTGGCTACACCGGCATGTGGCAGGCGGATAAATCGCCCGACAGCCCCGGGCGCTTGGAAAACTTGAAAGAACTCGTCCGCTCAATGGAAGGGTTCGAAAACCTGGGCGGTTTCCTCGAACACATCTCTCTGGTCATGGACCGTGACGCAGGCGACGCCAGCGATGCTGTGTCGATCATGACCCTGCACTCGGCCAAGGGATTGGAATTCAACACAGTCTTCTTGCCCGGCTGGGAGGAAGGCCTCTTCCCGCATCAGCGCTCGCTCGACGAAAGCGGCAAGGCTGGGCTCGAAGAAGAACGGCGCCTTGCCTATGTGGCCATCACCCGTGGCCGCAAACGCGTGCGCTTGTCTGTGGCGCAAAACCGCCGCATCCATGGCCTCTGGCAATCCGCCATTCCAAGCCGCTTCCTCGATGAACTTCCCCCCGACGTGGTGGAAGTGAAAGACACCGGCTCGTCCTATGGCGGCTATGGTTATGGTGGTGGCGGCGGCGCATCGAGCCGCTTTAATAAGATCGACCCGTTCGAGAGCGTATATGAAACGCCCGGCTGGAAGCGTGCTCGCGAAAACCAGTCGAGCCGCAAGGGCGGTGGCCCCATGACGATTGAGGGCAATCTCGTTGCCCGCTCTGTCAACACCGGCAGCCAATCGAGCAGCTATTCGCTCAACGACCGCGTCTTCCACCTCAAGTTTGGCTATGGCACGGTCACCAATATCGAAGGCAATAAGCTGACGATTGATTTTGAGAAGGCCGGAACCAAGAAGGTTTTGGAGAGCTTTGTGAAGCCGGGCTAAGAGCCCGGTTTTTCTTCACGCTGCCCTATCCATTCGTGAACTCTGCTCCCATTTAAGCGTTGTGCCTGCACACACTTATGGGAAGCAAACATGATCCTCTCCACCACACCCACTCTCGAAGGCCGCCCCGTCTCGCAATATCTTGGCATTGTTACGGGTGAAGTGATCGTCGGCGCTAATATCTTCAAAGACCTGTTTGCCGGTATTCGCGACATCGTCGGTGGCCGCGCGGGCGCTTATGAAAGCACACTGCGCGATGCACGCCGTGAAGCGGATCGCGAGCTGGAAGAAGAAGCCCGCCGCCTCGGCGCCGACGCTGTTGTGGGCATCGATCTCGACTATGAAGTGGTCGGTCAGGGCGGCTCCATGCTGATGGTTTCCGTCTCCGGCACAGCCGTAAAACTCTAATTCCGCGCGGGCAGGACACACTGCGCCATTGACTTGGACGCCTCTCCTGCCCCAATGGCACCGAACTCTAATAAAGGTCGCCCATGTCCGTCGAACAAGTCTCCGTCGCTCTCACCAAAGAACAGGCCTATGCGCTGGTCGACGCCGTCTCTGAACGCGACGATCTGGCCTCGACCGTGTCGTGCCACGAGAACGAAGAAACCGGCGAGTGGATCTTTGAGGCAGGCTGCGAAGACACGCCAAACCTTGAAGCGTTTAACGAAATCGCTCAGCAGGTTCTCGGCGGCGCGGTGACCTTTACTGTCGAAGAAATCGACCCGAGCATCAACTGGGTGGCCAAGTCTCTCGAAGGCCTGGCTCCGGTGATCGCGGGCGGCTTTTACGTCTATGGCTCGCACTCGACCGACCCGGTACCCGAAGGCCTGATCGCCATGCAGATCGACGCTGCGCAGGCGTTTGGCACGGGTCACCACGAAACCACCACCGGCTGCCTTGAAGCCATCGACATGATCCTGGGCGCTAAAAACCCGCAGAACATGATCGACGTCGGCACCGGCACCGGCGTTCTCGCCATTGCGCTGGCCAAGAAACTCAACCGCAAGGTGTTCTCGACCGATATCGACCCGATCGCTGTCACCACGACGCTCGAAAACGCTGCCCTCAATGATTGCGCTGAACTGATCGAATGCATCGAAGCCACCGGCCTCGACCATGAAGAGATCACCTCGCGCGCGCCATATGATCTGGTCGTCGCCAATATTCTGGCGGGCCCGCTCACCGAACTGGCTCCGGGCGTTGGCGCTGTGACGCAAGAAGGCGGCAATGCCATCTTGTCGGGCATTCTCAACACTCAGGCGCAGGGCGTTATCGACGCTTACCTCGCAGCCGACTTCAAGCTGGTCGAGCATCTCAAGCGCAAGGATTGGACCACGCTTATTCTCGAAAAGAACTAAGCAACTGCGCCTCAAAAAGAGAAAAGCCTCCCTTCGGGGAGGCTTTTTTGTTGGCCCGTGGAACACGCAATGCGGTGCGAGCCCCTGGTGCACAGGCCCAAAAACAAAAAATCCCCGAAGGTGGCTCCGGGGATCGTCTGGTCTAGATTGTCAGCGTAATGCTTGCAGCCGCCTTATGGGCGCTTAGTAACCGCGCCAATCAGCTGGTGCTGCATGCGGTAGCTGACCTGGCGGGTAGCTTCGCGACCACGGCAGTCAATCAGACCACCCAGTGTGCTGCGGAAGCTATTCTTGCTCTCGGTCATTCTCTACTCCATGCGACGGCGGCAATCCGTTGCGCCGTCTGTGTGTTTCTCTATTCCATCCGCGCCATTCCAGTTAGTGGGGCGCGAACAGATCAGCTATGCCTTTTATGCAAGGCGACCGATTAGATGTCGGTATTGTGCTTCTGAGCAGCCTTGGTCTTGGCATCGAACTGAGCAACATAGCGTTCAGCCTGCTGTGTGCGAGCATCAACGATGGCATTCAGGGCGCGGCGGAAGAAATTCTCTTGCTTCGTCATTTTTCTCTCCTAGTGTTCGACACTAAGATAGGCATTCTTCGGGCGACAACCAGTCCGATAAAGACAAGCCAGCTATGCCCAGAGCGCAGCACGGCGCAGGATTTGTAAGCATGACAGACCGTTCTTTCCCGCCCACGCAGTTTCAGAGCTTCGAGGTCAAGAGTGACCCAAGCCAGGTCGCGCCCCGAGTCGCTCAGTTGCGCGCGGCGATGAAAGCTGCGGGCGTGGATGCCTTCCTCATTCCACGCGCTGATGCGCACCGCGGGGAAAGCGTGCCGGAAAGCGATGCGCGCTTGGCATACCTCACCGGCTTTACCGGCTCGGCGGGTCATGCCCTGGTCACAGCGGATAAGGCCGCGCTTTTTGTCGACAGCCGCTACACCTTGCAGGCACCCGCGCAGACCGACACAGACGTTTTTAAAATCGAGGAACTGGCAGTTGGCTCGGCCAGCCCGGTACTGCGCGATTACATCGCCGAGGGCGCGACCCTTGCTTATGATCCGTGGCTACACACCCCGGGCGAAATCCGCACTTTTGTTGATGCGCTCAAGGGCTATGCCAAGGTCGTTCCGCACACCAATCTCGTCGATACCATCTGGCACGACCGCCCTGCAGCGCCCATTAGCCCGATCGAATTTCTGGGCCACAACCGCGCTGGCAAGACCGCGCAGGACAAGCTCACTGATCTGCGTAAAACGCTAAGTGACGAAAACGCCGCTGCTGTGGTGCTCACCCTGCCCGAAAGCATCTGCTGGCTCTTCAATATGCGCGGGCGCGACGTGCCCAACACGCCCTTCGTTCTTGGCTTTTCCATCGTGCCACAATCCGGCACACCGAAGCTGTTCCTCGATGAGGGGAAGATCACGCCCGAGATTAAACAGGCACTTTCGGGCATAGCTGAGATCGAACCAGTAACCGGATTCTCTGCCGCTCTTGCGGCTTTTGGCGCAGATGCGAATAGCGTTTTAATCGACCCACAATCTGCCCCCGCTGCCGTTGCCGAAACGCTGACCAACGCCGGCGTCAAGCTCATCGAAAAGCGCGATCCTATCCTCGGACCCAAATCGCGCAAGAACGAGGTCGAACTCTCCGGCATGCGCGAAGCGCATAAGCTCGACGGTGTTGCTCTCGCCAAGTTCCTGCATTGGTTCGATACCGAAGCCCCCAAGGGCAATCTCACCGAGATCGGCATCGTGACCGCGCTGGAAGCCTTCCGCCGCGAGGAAGAAACCTGCGTCGACGCCAGCTTTGATACCATTTCCGGCTCCGGTCCAAACGGCGCCATCGTCCACTATCGTGTCACGGAAAAGACCGACCGTCGCCTCAACCCCGGCGAGCTGATGCTCGTCGATTCAGGCGCGCAATATCTCTCCGGCACCACCGACATCACCCGCACGCTGTATACCGGCGATGCCAGCGCCGAAGAAAAAGACCGCTACACGCGCGTCCTCAAAGGCATGATCGCTATTTCCATGGCGCGCTTCCCCGTCGGCACCAGCGGCGCAGTCATTGATGTGCTGGCGCGCCAATTCCTCTGGCAGGATGGCATCACCTACACCCACGGCACCGGCCACGGTGTGGGCCATTTCCTCGGCGTCCACGAAGGGCCGATTGGCATTTCCAGCCGCTACACGGCGCCCCTAGAAATCGGCAATGTGCTCTCCAACGAGCCGGGCTACTACAAGGCCGGAGCCTATGGCATCCGCATCGAAAACCTGATCGTGGTCGAGGAAGCCAAATCCTTCCCTGGCTATCTGGAGTTCGACACCATCACCCTCGCGCCCATCGAAACGCGCCTCATCGACCAAAGCCTGCTCACCACGCCGGAGCGCGATTGGCTCAACGCCTTCCACGCCAAGGTGTGGGACGAAATCAGCCCGCGCCTTACGGGCGATGTGAAAGAGTGGCTTCGCCGCGCCACCACAGCGATCTAATCAAACCAAAGGGCAGTCTCTCGACTGCCCTTTTTACATTCGGCTATTTCGCGACCCGCTCAAACCACTCGTCTTCCGAGATCACCTCAATGCCGAGGCTTTCCGCCTGTTTGAGTTTAGAGCCTGCCCCCGGCCCCGCCACCAGCAGATCGGTCTTCGCCGAAACCGAACCCGCAACCTTCGCGCCCAAACGCTCGGCCATTGCCTTGGCTTCGGTGCGTGTCATCTTCTCAAGACTTCCCGTGAATACCACGGTTTTGCCCGCGACGACGCTATCGGCCGAGATCACCACCACATAGGGCTTTGGCTTCACCTCAAGCAGCAAATCGTTGAGCGCAGAGACGTTCTTGTCATTGGCAAAAAATGACATGATCGAAGAGTGCACTGTCTCCCCAATACCCCCGATTTCCGGGAAGAGCGCGTGCCCTTCTTCGTGGTGTGCCGCCGCAAATGCGACATCGCGGAATTTTTCAATCGTGCCAAATTCCTTGGCCAAAAGCGCCGCTGTGGTTTCACCCACATGACGAATACCGAGCGCAAAGATGAAGCGATCGAGCTCAGGTTCACGGCGCGCATCAATCGCATCGAACAGCTTTTTGACCGAGACAGCACCAAACCCGTCAGCGTCTTTGAGCTTTTTGAAACTTTTGGCGTCTTCAGCCATTAGGGTGAAAATATCCGCGGGGCGCTTGATGCGACCTTCTTCGTAAAACTGGCTGATCTGCTTGTCACCCAGCCCATCAATGTCGAGCGCATTGCGCGATACGAAATGCTTTAGGTTCTCGACGGCCTGTGCGGGGCAGAACAACTCGCCCGTGCAGCGACGCACCGAGTCGAGCTTACCCGTCTTCTCATTGATCTCGCGCACCGCTTCAGAGCCGCACACCGGGCAAACATGGGGGAAGACGAAAGGCTCGGTGCCCTCTGGACGCTTATCAAGCACGACATTGACGATCTGCGGGATCACATCACCCGCGCGCTGAACGACCACTGTGTCGCCAACGCGCAGATCGACACCATCGCGAATGGCCTCGCCCTTGTTACCTATGCCTTTGATGTAATCTTCATTGTGCAGCGTCGCGTTCTCAACAACCACGCCACCCACGGTCACCGGAGCCAAACGCGCCACCGGGGTCAGCGCCCCCGTGCGGCCCACCTGAATATCAATGGCTGTAAGCTTGGTGAACGCCTGCTCGGCCGGGAACTTATGAGCAATGGCCCAACGCGGCGCGCGCGCCACAAAGCCCCAACGCGCCTGCAGGTCGAGCCGATCAAGCTTATAGACCACGCCGTCAATGTCGTAGCCGAGCGCCGCGCGCTGCACTTCGATACCGTGATAATGGGCAATCAGCTCTTCAGCTGAAGTGGTGCGGATCATCAGCGGATTGGTAACAAAACCCCAAGATTTTAGCTTCTGAACGAAATCAAACTGCGTTTCGGCCGGAGGCTGCGGATTACCCGCGCCATCCTCAGCCAGACCCCAGGCATAGGCAAAGAAATTGAGTTTTCGGCTCTTGGTGATTTCCGCGTTTTTCTGGCGCAAAGACCCCGCCGCGGTATTGCGCGGATTGACGTAATCCTGCCCGCCGAACTTGGCGGAATGCTCCTTGAGGCGTTTGAACTCAGCGTGGTTCATATAAACTTCGCCACGGATTTCGATCACCGCAGGCCAGCCCTCGCCCGAGAGCGAGTGCGGAATATCGGCAATGGTTTTGAGGTTTTCGGTGATGTCTTCACCCACTGCCCCATCGCCACGCGTTGCGCCCTTTACGAACACACCATTCTCGTAGCGCAGCGATGCCGAAAGCCCGTCAATCTTTGGCTCAGCGGTGAATTCGAGCTTGAACTCCGGGTCGCGCAGCGTGTCCGCCATGAAGAATTTTTTGGCCCGCGCGACAAAGTCCGTCACGTCCTCGTCGGTGAAAGCATTGGCGAGGCTGAGCATCGGCACGCCATGCCGCACCTTGGCAAAGCCATCGGCAGGTGCAGCCCCAACCGCCGTCGACGGGCTATCCATGCGAACGAGAGCAGGGAAACGCTCTTCAATGTCAAAATTGCGTTGGCGGAGCTTGTCGTAATCGGCGTCCGACAAATCCGGCGCATCATTTTGATGATACGCAATATCCGCCGCCGCAATCGCCGTCGAGAGCCGGTCAAGCTCAGCCCGTGCTTGGTCTTCCGTGAGATCGGTTACAGGCAGCAGCGGCAAATCGGTCATGGCATCACTCAGAATCTGAATGCTGTTGGTTTAGCAGAACGCATCACACCGCGCATGGGTTACGCCCTAAGCTCCACGACTATGGCGCCGCGCGCGTCAGAGGGTGGCAGGAGCGGTGGCATACTAGTCCCCCCATGAAAGCGGGCCACCAGTTAAAACGAACACGGGTTCCCAATTGCTGTGACGACGCCCCACCCCCCCACTTTCGCGAGAAAGATAGGGGAACGACACTGGAAGCTGCATCAGCTTATGGTTTCTTCGTGGACTTGAAAAAGCTTCGCACGCAGCCCCCCACCTAACCTCCCCCGCTAGCAAGGGAGGGACCGATCGAGTGTACTGTTAGTCCCCCAATAGAGCCAATCGGGAATCAAGCCCACTACTGAGATTAGGCACCACCCCGCCCGATCCAAACGCGCAATGCGCTCCTCCCCCTATCAGGGGGAGGCTGGGTGGGGGAAAGCACTCAAGGCATACTGCCTCAACTCGGCCAAACACCGAGCGCCATTTTGACTAAACCACGGTCCCCAGTAACTTGCTCGCGGCGGCGCGGGCTTCATCGGTAATTTCCGCCCCCGCCAACATACGCGCCACTTCTTCCTGTCGCGCATCCCGGTCCAGCGGACGAACATGCGTGCGCATGAAAGCCCCCTCTTTGACCATCTGCTTTTCAATAAGCAGGTGACGGTTCGCCCGGGCTGCGACCTGCGGGGCGTGTGTTACCGTCAGAACCTGCACTGTGCTTGCCAGCCGCGCCAAGCGGCGACCAATCGCATCGGCAACAGCACCGCCAACACCAGTGTCGATTTCGTCGAAAATCAGAACTGGTGCCGAGCCGCGATCGGCGAGCACCACCTTAAGCGCCAGCAGGAAACGGCTCAATTCGCCGCCCGACGCCACCTTAAGCAGTGGCCCAGCGGCCGTGCCCGGATTGGTCTGCACGTGGAACGCGATTTGGTCAAAGCCAGCAGCAGCGACACGGTTCTTATCGACCTGCTGGTCGACAATGAACTTGGCCGCGCCCAGCTTCAAATCCGGCAGTTCAGCCTCGACCGCCTTGGTCAGCGCTTTAGCAGACTTGGCTCGGCTCGTGCTGAGCTTTTCTGCCGCCTCTGCATATTTGGCCCGCGCCAGCGCTTCGGCCTTCTCCAGAGTTTTGAGGCGCCCTTCCCCGCTTTGTAGCGTATTAAGATCGCCTTCATACTTTTCGAGCACTTCAACCAAGCCATCGCAGCTGGTCTGGTGCTTACGCGCGGCTGCGCGCAGCGCGAAAAGACGCTCTTCGACCTGCTCAAGCTCAGAGGGATCAAACGCCATCTCACGCTTCAGATCTTCCAAGGCTTCAGCGGCTGTATCTAGGGTGGCCAGCGAAGCGTCCAGCGCATCCACAATCGGCTGGAACAGGGTCGCCCCGCTGTCCAGCTTGCGCAGCAAGCGCCGCATGAGCGCCGCGAGTGCAGGCGATGGCGCGTTTGGACCGTT
The DNA here is from genome assembly GCF_012847305.1 of Devosia sp. MC1541. Lineage (NCBI taxonomy): Bacteria > Pseudomonadati > Pseudomonadota > Alphaproteobacteria > Hyphomicrobiales > Devosiaceae > Devosia > Devosia sp. MC1541. Next base: position 89,154 of record NZ_JABBDZ010000005.1, on the reverse strand, counting down.
GAGGATTTCATCAATCTCGACAACATCCGCGGCAGCCTTTTCGGCCTGCTGCAACTGTTGGCGACGTTCGGACAATTCTGCCTCTTCGCCCAATCCCGGTTTCAGCTTGGAGAGCTCATCAACCGTGTGCCGCGCATAGTCTTCGGCGGCAAGTGCCGCATCAACCTGCGCGCGCTGCTCCTCAACGGCCTGTTGCGCCTCAACCAAGGTCGCCCAGGCGTCCCGCACAGCCGCTGCCGGTTTGGCGAGTTCACCAAAAGCGTCGAGCGCCGCGCGGTGCGTGGCCACATCAACCAAAGCGCGATCATCGTGCTGGCCGTGAATTTCGACGACCTGGCTCCCCACCTTTTGCAAAAGCGAGGCCGACACCGGCTGGTCATTGATAAAGGCGCGGGTACGGCCGTCCGAGAACTGAACACGCTTGAGGATCACGTCCTCATCATCGGGCACAGCGTTTTCGCGCAACAGCGCGCGCGCCGGATGATCTGCGGCCAGTTCCAGCACGGCGACGACCTGCCCGCTGTCCTGCCCCTGCCGTACCAGCGAGGCATCCCCGCGTCCGCCGAGCGCTAAAGTCAGCGCGTCAAGCAAAATGGATTTGCCCGCGCCGGTTTCACCGGTGAGGACAGTCATGCCGTTATCAAGCGCCAGATCGAGCTGGTCGATGAGAACGATATTGCGGACCGACAGCGCGTTTAGCATGCGCGAATTTCCCTCAAGGGACTGGGCTTTGCTTGTCTTATCAGCTTGGCTGCGGATTGAGACGCCCGCGAGACGCCTTCCACAGCAAAGCCGCTAACACAGCCGCGTGACACGATAGCAAATTAGAACAAAATAGCAACACCGTCTTTCGCTAACCCAAGAGCGAAAAACAAAGGGCCCCGTGTGGGGCCCTTCAAACTCGTCATACTGACACGCTTAGTTGCGAACGCCGGCCAGCCAGCTGCCTGAATTCAGGCTTGGTGCAAGGCCCTGCTTACCGAGAAGTTCAAAGCCGCGCTTGTACCAGTCGCTCGATGGGTAGTTGTGGCCCAGAACGGCGGCAGCCGACATGGCTTCTGTGGTCAGACCAAGCGAGAGATAAGCCTCGGTCAGACGGTAGAGCGCTTCTTCGATGTGAGTCGAGGTCTGCCACTTTTCAACGACTTCGCGGAAGCGATTGATCGCCGCGGCATACTGGCCATTACCGAGGTAATAGCGGCCAACCGACATTTCCTTACCAGCGAGCTGGTCATAGGCGATCAGGAGCTTTTCCTTAGCGTCCTTGGCGTGCTCGGACTTAGGATAATTGTTGATCAGGAGCTGATAGGTGTCGATCGCATCCGTCGACAGCTGCTGATCGCGGGTAATATCCTTGATCTGAGCGAAATAGGCAGTGCCCTTCAGCCAGAGGATATAGGCGGTTTCAGAGCTCTTGGGATAGAGAGCCAGATAGCGGTCTGCCGCTAGGATCGCCTCGTCAAACTTGCCGATGCGATAGTTCGCATAGACCTGCATAACCTTGCCCTTTTCGGTCAGCGGATCCAGCGGATGCTGGCGATTGAGCTGATCGAGCTTGCGGATCGCAGTCTGGTAGCGCTGGCCATCCATATCGTCGAGCGCACCCTGATAAAGGGCAGCGGCAGGAATGATAGCAGCTTCTTTAAGCTTAGGCGGCTGGAACAGACCACCACCGGCGCAAGCCGTCAGTGCTGTCGCAAAAACGCCAATGGCAGCGAGCCGAACGGCGCGGGCTGTAAGCTTCTTCATTGCATTAAAGGTCACGTACGGCCCCGTATTGGTTCATGCGCACTAATGCGACGTAGTTTCCAAATGGATCAAAACTGTGGCAGCAGAAATCAACGTCTCAGCTTGCCGAGCGCAGATAATGGGACACCTCAAGACCTTCAGGTTGGTCGTTGAAGGCTTCCATTTCAAGCGGCAGATCCTCCGCGCTAACTATCTCATAATTAGCATCGCTGGAAAAGAGACCAGTCAAAACATGAGCATTAAGCGCATGGCCCCCTTTATAGGAGCGGAAGCGACCGAAGATCGGCAGGCCAGCGAGCGAGAGATCACCCACGGCGTCGAGCAGCTTGTGCCGCACGAATTCGTCCTCAAATCGCAGACCACCTGGGTTCAGGATGCGGTCTTCATCGACAGTGATTGAGTTATCAAGGCTCGAGCCGAGCGCAAAACCAGCCGAGCGCAGGATTTTGGCGTCGCGCGCGAAGCCAAAGGTGCGGGCGCGCGATACGTCTTCAAAATACCGGCGCGGTGTCCAGTCAAAGATCATGCGCTGGCGGCCGATGACACGAGAATCAAATTCAATTTCAAGATCGAGCGCGCGCCCGTTGTAGGGCTCAAGCGCTGCGAAGGCGTCATTGTTACGAACCGTAACGGCGCGCATCACCTTGAGGAATTTCTTGGCAGCCGGCTGCGTGACCAAACCAGCTTCAATAATTGCCTTGGCAAAGGGATAGGCAGAGCCGTCAAGGATCGGGCATTCCGGTCCTTCAAGCGTGATCAGCGCGTTGTCGACGCCAAGTCCCGAGAGTGCGGATACCACGTGCTCAACGGTCGAAACACTGTAGCTATCGCCCAGGTCGATCGTGGTCGCGAGCGTCGTGCGGCTGACGCGCGTGTGCAGCACCGGAACCGTCTTTGTATACGTGCCGCCGCCGAGGGCGCGTCGAATTACATAGCCAGTATCGGGCGCTGCAGGCGCCAAAATCATTGTCACAGGCTGCGCCCCGTGGACGCCGTAGCCAGCAAAGTTAATCTCGCTGGCCAAGGTCCGCTGACGCGTAGATAGCTTAGTCATGCCTGGAATATTCCAAATAGGTCACGCTCAATCAGAACGCTTATCGAAAAAAAGCTCGGTGCGGAAGCCGCACCGAGCAAGGTTTTCACCTGTTGATCACGAAAAGACTAACCGTGCTTACGCAGGAATGCTGGAATCTCAAGGTGTTCCTTCTGCGCGGGTGCAGCAGGAGCGCGACCATGTGTATCAAGATTGCCACGCGCGCCTTCGGTTGCTGGCGGGACACGCGAAGCGCGCTGACCACCATTCTCGATTGCACTGCGAGCCGCAGCATCGTCAGCCATGGTCTGGCGCGGTTCAGCACGAACCTCTGCCTGAGCAGGTGCGCCCAAGTTCAGACCAACATTGGATGCCAGACGCTTGAAGAGTGCGCGAGCATTGCGTGGCTCTTCAGTCTGCACCTGCGGAGCGACTGCAGCTTCCTGAGTGCGGCGAGCAACAGCTGGCAGCTCTTCAGTACGCGGCATACGTCGCTGACCGTCCGGACGCGCTGCATTGGATGGAACATAAACCGAAGGGATCGGCTGTTCCTGAGCAACAACAATCTCTTCTGGCTCATAGTGAGATTCAGAAGCCGGCACGTATGGTTCTACGACGATACCGTCGTCTTCGTGAAAGGAAACTGGCGATGGCTGCGCAGCGGGCGTTGGGTGCTGAGCGTGGAACGCTTCGGCAACCGCAGCTTCAACCTGCGAGCTGATGTCTTCAACTTCCATCATCACTGGCTCAACCGGAGCCTGCGGCACCACGGGACGGTTGGCCTCAACCGGAACGTGGCGTTTTACTGATAAAGGGGTGCGGGACGCGTGCGGCTTAGCCGGCTCCATTGCCTGAACCATAGTCGCGTCGGTGCCAGTAGCAACGACAGATACGCGGATCGTACCGTTCAGGTTTGGATCGTAAGTCGCACCAAGAATGATATTCGCGTCGGTATCCACTTCTTCGCGGATACGCGAAGCGGCTTCATCGACTTCATAAAGGGTCAGGTCTGGACCGCCGGTGATCGAGATCAGCAGGCCACGAGCACCATGCATCGACACATCGTCGAGCAGTGGGTTCGCGATAGCCGCTTCAGCAGCATGACGTGCACGATCTTCGCCCGAAGCTTCGCCAGTACCCATCATCGCCTTGCCCATGCCACGCATAACAGCGCGCACGTCAGCGAAGTCGAGGTTGATCAGGCCTTCCTTGACCATCAGATCGGTGATGCAAGCAACACCCGAGAACAGCACCTGGTCAGCCATCGCGAAAGCGTCGGCGAAGGTGGTCTTCTCGTTGGCAACACGGAACAGGTTCTGGTTCGGGATAACGATCAGCGTGTCAACGTGACGGTGCAGTTCGTCAATGCCATCTTCAGCCAGACGGGTACGACGATTACCCTCAAAGTTGAACGGCTTGGTCACAACGCCAACGGTCAGGATGCCCTGTTCGCGCGCAGCCCGAGCCACAACGGGCGCTGCACCAGTGCCAGTACCACCACCCATACCACAGGTGATGAACACCATGTGCGAGCCGGAAAGGTGATCGTTGATTTCGTCCCAGCTTTCTTCCGCTGCCGCACGACCCACTTCCGGGTGCGATCCAGCGCCAAGACCTTCAGTGACGCCAACGCCAAGCTGAATGATCCTCTGTGCCTTCGACAGGGCGAGTGCCTGCGCGTCGGTGTTTGCAACGACAAAATCCACGCCTTCAAGGCCGGATTGAATCATGTTGTTTACGGCGTTGCCGCCACCACCGCCCACACCGAACACGGTGATGCGGGGCTTGAGTTCCTGAATATCGGGAATAGTGAGGTTGATCGTCATGTGTGGCCCCATAGGTGGCGTGGTTGATTAAGATTTAGCGGCCTAATCGTTAATCCCACCCTAACAATTGCCTGTATTGCGCAGTTCTCGGCGCATTTTGCGACACCACATGCAAGGCACGCCCTCTGGCGTTAACCAGCCGATAAGCAACAAAATTAACCTTGCACGGTGCGGAGCTGGTCAGTTTGGGCCTTGATAAAGTGATAATAAAATAAACGAATGCCCATAAAGTGAGAGGGCGCTCGCTTAACGAACGCCCTCTCCTGATTTGGCTCTACGGAGTTATCCGTATCTATCTTTGTGTGTTAATTCGCGTCCAACGCCGCCACCTGATCGATCGTTTCCGTCGACGATCAGAAGCTGCTACGCAACCAATTGCCGACTCGTGAGAGGTAGCCGTCCGTCCCAATGAGTTTGCGGCTACTGCGCGGCTCGGAGTATTCATTGGCGCAGACCTGCGGATAAACCAGCATGCCCGCCACTGTCGCAAAGGCGGCGCCACGAGCAATTTCAGGCAGGCCCGAAATTCCCATCGGGCGACCATTGCGGACGTTGCGAGCAAGGGTGCGACGCGCCACTTCCGGCAGGCCAGTCATTTCGCTGGCCCCACCGGTTAACACGAAGCGACGTCCGCAGACGTCCATCATGCCCGTGGCCTGCATGCGGTCGCGGATTGCTGTCAGCACTTCTTCGATACGCGGACGCATGATGCGGGTCAGAACAGCGCGCGGGATTTGCCCCGGCGCTTCGTCATGACTTGCACCCACGGGCTGGATCGGGATCATCTCGCGTTCGTCCGCCTGCCCCGGCAGAACCGAGCCATGCAATGTTTTGAGGCGCTCTGCGTCCTGCACGCTCACCGAGAGCTGGCGCGCGATGTCGAGCGTCAGATGGTGGCCGCCAATGGCGATAGCATCGGCATATACCATATGCCCGTCGTTAAACACCGACACAGTCGTCGTCGCGCCGCCAAAGTCGATGCAGGCAACACCCAATTGCGCTTCATCATCTACAAGGGTCGCAAGACCCGAGGCATAGGGCGTGGCAACGATGGCTTCGATCTGCAAGTGGCAGCGGTGAAGCACCAGTTCCAGATTGCGCATAGCCAGAGTTTCCGCGCTCACCACGGCGACATCGACGGACAGCTTCTCGCCTACCATGCCCTTGGGATCACGAATGCCCTTGTGACCATCGAGCGAAAACCCGATGGGCAGCGCGTGAATAATGGAGCGTTCCGGACGAACCGAACGAGAATTGACCGCCTTGAGCACACGCACAAGGTCAGACTTTTCCACCTCTTGGCCGTCAAGATTGACCGCCGCCGAGAAGGTTTCCGAACCCAGACGGCCAGCCGTAACGTTGACGAGCACGCTTTCCAGCGTCAGCCCTGCAGCGCGCTCAGCCATGCCCACGACATTGCGAATAGCCTGTTCGGCCTTTTCGATGTCGGTGACCACACCGCTCTTGACGCCTGCCGCCGGACCATAGCCAAAACCGATCACTTCTGCCTTGTGGGTACGCCCCTTCAAGGAGCGACCTTCGCTGCGCGGAACCAGGCGCGCGATAATGCAGCAGATCTTGGTCGACCCAATGTCGAGCACGGCCACCAGAGTGGTCTTGCCAGGTTGAACCGGACGAAGCCGGGAGGTCATCGCATCGGTGATCATTGGGGTGTCGTCACAGTTTCTTCGATAGGCTTATTGGGGCGGAGCGCGACCAGCGTGTCATTGCGCAAATCAATCTGCGCCAGATCGCGGTCGAGCAATCGGAATTCATCTTGATAGTCTTGCAGCTTGCGCAGCGCTTGGGCGACGCCCTGCTCCGGCAGCTGCACACGCAGGCCAGTGCTATAGATCAAATCCCAACGACGGTCGGCGATACGCGAAATCGCCACCAACTCGTCTTTGAGTTGCGGAACAGTGTCGATGGCGCGGATCATCGCCAAGGCATCGTCCGCAGCGCCATCGCCAATGACCAATGGCAGATCGCCATAGGCACCACGATCTTCGCCGATCTGATCCCCTGCCCGATCAATCAAGAAGGTGATGCCATCCACGCGCCAACGCGCAACCGGCAGTTTCTCAGTGATCGTAACGTCCACCTTCCCCGGATAGGTCTTGCGGACCAACACGCTTTCAACGGCCGGTAGCTCAGCAATGCGCTTGCGCGCGGCATCCACATCAAAACTCATCGTCGAGGTTTCGAGCTGGATCGCCAAAGCGTCGAACACATCCTGCTCGGATGTCAGTGTTTGACCGGAGATCGAGATTTCCGAAACGGCAAGGCCAGCATGCGCAAATTGCGCCTGCGCCAGTTCGACCCCGATCATCGCCAGATTGCCGATAGGCTCACGGACTTGGTAAAGCCCGGCACAGCCAGCGAGTAGCAAAACACCAGTAAAAACCTTGCGGATCTTGCCGCTGTGCAAAACCCAAACGCGGTTCAGCGAATTTTTGATACGGCGACGCGGAGCGCGCGCTCGGACAGGCAAAGCGCGGGTCGTCACTGGTCGCGCTCCAGCGAGAAGTGTCTCGCTTTTTACCTGTTGCAACTCGCGTCCTCCACCATCCAGGAGACTAGATCTTCGTAAGAGTGCCCGGCATGCAGAGCCTGCTCGGGCACCAGGGATGTCGCTGTCATACCCGGCTGGGTGTTGATCTCGAGACAAACCAGTTCGCCATCTTCCCCAGCTGCCTCGTTGTACCGGAAGTCACTTCTGGTCACGCCTCGGCATCCGAGTGCTGCATGGGCAGCTAGTGCGAGCTTTTGCACTTTGTCGTAAATTTTCGGTTTCAGATCGGCAGGCAAAATATGCACCGACCCACCAGCCGCATATTTTGCTTCATAATTGTAGAAGCTGAGGTTTGTGACGATCTCCGTCACCCCTAGCGCCACATTACCCATTACCGCGCAGGTGAGTTCACGGCCCGGAATAAACCGTTCAACCATGACCTCTTCGCCATTATTCCAATCCTCGCGCAACAGTTCCTGCGGCGGATGACTGGTCTCGGCTTTGACGATAAACACGCCAAAGCTGGAGCCATCGGCGATCGGTTTGATCACATAAGGCGGGGCCATAACGTGGTCGCGCGCCGCCTCGGCCCTGGTCACGATCACGTGATCGGTGACAGGGATGCCCGCAGCCTTGAAGGCGATCTTGGCCTGATGCTTATTCATCGCCAGCGCCGAAGCCATCACGCCCGAATGGGTGTATGGGATTTCGAGCAGTTCCAGCACGCCCTGGATCATGCCGCTTTCGCCAAACGGGCCATGCAAAGCGTTGAACGCCACATCCGGCTTAAGCTGACGCAGCACATCCGCAACGTCACGGCCAACGTCAACCTTGGTCACCCGATAGCCCGCATTGCGCAGAGCCGCAGCGCAGCCAGCGCCGGAGCTCAGCGACACGGGGCGCTCGTTCGACCAACCACCCATCAAGACCGCGACATGCTTGCTCATTGTGCAGCCTCGTTCTGTGCAGCGGCCAATTGCGCCGGAAGCGCTGCCGCCCATTGAGTGATATTGCCGGCGCCTAGGCACACGACATAATCGCCTGCTGCCGTGCGTTCCGCCAGAATTGCGGCAAGGTCTTCAGGCCCTGCAAGAACGCGCGCATCGCGATGACCACGGGCACGAATGCGGTTGACCAACTCGTCGTTGGTCACGCCCTCAATCGGCTGCTCTCCCGCAGCATAGATCGGCGCTACCAGCACAGTGTCCGCGTCATTGAAGCAGGCCGCGAAATCATCAAACAGATCCTGCACACGGCTAAAGCGGTGCGGCTGCACAATCGCCACCACATCGCGTCGTGCCGATTGGCGCGCTGCCTTCAACACTGCCGCGATTTCAACCGGGTGATGACCATAGTCGTCGATCACTGTCACACCGCCCGCTTCACCTGTCTTGGTGAAGCGACGCTTGACGCCCGTAAAGCCCTTGAGGCCCTTGCGAATCGCTTCAGCTGACACATGCAGCTGGTCCGCCACGGCAATCGCTGCCGTCGCATTGAGTGCGTTGTGAATGCCCGGCATTGGCAGTTCGAGCCCATTAATGCGCAATTGCGTCTGACGAATCCGGTCACGGATTTCGACCGAGAAGGTCTGAACGCCGTCATGATTTTCGACATCGATCAGGCGTACGTCTGCCTGCGGGTTACGCCCATAGGTGACAACACGACGATCGCGGATTTCGCCAACCAGCGACTGCACAATCGGATGATCGAGGCACATCACCGCAAAGCCGTAGAACGGCACATTCTCAACGAACTGGTGGAAGGCCTTCTTCACGCCTTCAAAGTCACCATAGTGATCAAGGTGCTCAGGGTCGATGTTGGTCACGACCGCTACGTCCGCCGGCAGCTTCACGAAAGTGCCGTCGCTTTCGTCTGCCTCAACCACCATCCATTCACCGCCACCAAGACGGGCATTGGTGCCATAGGCATTGATGATACCGCCGTTGATCACAGTCGGATCAAGATTGCCGGCATCGAGCAGCGCCGCGACCAGCGTGGTCGTCGTCGTCTTGCCATGCGTGCCGCCAATAGCAATGGCGGTCTTAAACCGCATGATTTCGGCCAGCATTTCAGCGCGACGCACCACAGGCAAAGCCCGCGCCCGCGCTTCCATCAGCTCTGGATTGTCTTTCTTGATCGCCGAGGAGATCACCACGACTTCAGCCAGACCGAGGTTGTCACCGCTCTGACCGATCTCAACCTTGATCCCCATGTCGCGCAAGCGCTGAACATTGGGATTAAGCGAGGCGTCGGAGCCTTGCACCGTGTAGCCTTGGTTATGAAGGATTTCGGCAATACCGCTCATGCCAATGCCGCCAATGCCGATAAAATGGACCGGCCCGATGTTCCGCGGCATCTTCATGATGGAATTCCTTCATTCGTCTTTGGTGCAAGCCCAGCGATTTGCTCGGCAAGGTCGGCCAGTTTCTCGACAGCCTGAGGCTGACCCAAGGCTCTGGCAGCCTCAGCGGCTTGCTGTAATTTGGCAGGATTGCTGAACAGGTTCTGCAACCGAGTGGCAAGCGATTGCGGTGAGAGTGTGTCTTGCTCCATCACCCAGCCGCCGCCGCCCTCTTCGAGCACCTGGCCATTGTATTTCTGATCGCTATCAAGCGCGCCCGGCAGCGGGATCAAAATCGCTGGACGGCCAATAATGCAAAGCTCATTTACGGTGGAAGCGCCCGAGCGTCCAATCACCAAATGCGCATTGGCGATCCGCTCTGGCAAGTCGCCAATGAAGCTCGCCAGTTCCACATTGGTGCGCGATTGGCGGTAGCTTTCCGTCACACGATCAATGTCTTCTGGACGCGCCTGCTGAACAATCTGGAAACGCGAACGCAGCGCATCCGGCAAAAGCGCAATCGCCGCAGGAACCACATCGGAGGTGAAGCGCGCGCCTTGGCTGCCGCCAGTCACCACGAGCCGGATCGGACCGACAGCGTCGAGCGCGGGATAAGGTCGACCCGCTACGGCACGAACACGGTCACGCGCCGGATTACCCGTCACCACTGACGCCACTTTTTGCGCATCAGCAAATTTCGTTTTGGCAAAGCTCAGCGCCAGCGTATGCGCGAAACGGGTCAGCGCCCGGTTGGCGCGCCCCATAACCGCGTTTTGCTCGTGCAGAATGCCCGGCACACCGGCCAGCTTCGCCGCGATGAACGGCGGGAATGTCGGATAGCCACCAAAGCCAATAACGGCGGCAGGCTTGTCCTTAGCGAAAATGCCATAGGCCTTGGCCACGCCGCGCAGAATAGTGAAACCCGCACCCGCGGCCTTCACCAAATTCGCGCCTGAAGGGGTGGCGGAGGGGACGATATGGATCGCCTTGGCCGGGAAATCCGCACCATAGGCTTCCACGCGATGGTCCGTCATCAGCTCGACGACATGACCACGGCGTTGCAGCTCTTGAGCCAGCGCCATAGCCGGGAACAGGTGCCCACCGGTCCCACCGGCAATAAGAATAAATCTGCTCATTCTGCGGGGGCCACCACTGCACTGCGATACGAAGGAATGCCGGTCGCCATACGCTCTTCCGGCTTGGTACGGGTCAATGCGAGCATCAGCCCCATACCAAAGGCCACTGCGAACATGGACGTGCCGCCATAAGAGACGAATGGCAGCGTCATCCCTTTGGGTGGGATCAGGTTCAGGTTCACAGCGAGATTGATGCCCGACTGCATCGCAAACTGCACGGCAATGGTCGATGCGGCCAATCGCGCAAACAGACTTGTCTGACGCTGCGCCGAGATCATCGCGCGGATCACGATAAAGGCGATGAGACCAACTAGGCCCATGCAGAAAAGAATACCAAACTCACCCGCTGCCGCCGAGAACACATAGTCAGCATGCGCGTCGGGAATGAGCTTTTTGGCCAGAGACTCGCCCGGACCACGTCCAAACCACCCACCTTCCAGCAGGGACTGAATGGCGCGGTCGATCTGATAGGTGTTGCCACCAGCATCAGGATTGATGAACGTATCGATACGGCGCGACACGTGCGGGAAGAACATATAGGCCCCTGCCAGCGCACTGACCGCCAGTAGCCCAAGTCCAATAATCACCCACCAGCTGATCCCGGAAAAGAACAGCAACACGGCCCAAGTAGCGACCACCAGCGCGGTCTGCCCAACGTCCGGCTGCAGCAGCAGCGCTGCCACGATCAGGACCATGAGCCCGGCGGCCATCCAGCGCCCAGGCACGTTGCGATGGATGAGCGATTCAGAAAACAGCCACGCACTGATCACCGCGAAGGCAGGTTTGACGAATTCCGATGGCTGAATGGATTGCCCGGCGAGCGATACCCACCGGCGCGCACCCTTAACCTCGGTCCCGAAGTAGAGGGTCGCCCAGAGCAATACTGTCATCACCACCAGCACGAAGAGCGCGCTCAAGCGTGCTTGGCGGTGAGACAGTAGAGAGGTTGCCAGCATAACTGGCACCGCCAAGACGCAGAACATGGCATGGCGGATTACAAAGTGCCACTCATCGAGCCCGATGCGTTCGGCCACAGCAGGGCTTGCGCCAAAGCTGAGGACCATCCCACACGCCAAAAGCATAATCAGAGCGCCGAGCAGCTCGCGGTCAATCGACCACCACCATTCGGCAAGCCAAGTTTTTTCAGCACGGGAGAACATCATCGGGAAAGCCCGGTTACGCGGTACAACTTACCTCGATTTGTAACCAACGATGGTTACCGATTTGCCAAGGCATTTGCGTTTTGCAAAAGCGTGATCAGAAAAAAACAAGCCCCGGCGAACCGGGGCTTGCTTGGAATTTCAATGACTTGACCGATTTAGCGGAGCTTGAGGCTCGACAGACCGATCAGCGCCAAAACAAAAGAAATGATCCAGAAGCGAATAACCACCTGACTTTCCGTCCATCCCAGATGCTCGAAGTGGTGATGGATGGGCGCCATTCGGAAAACGCGCTTCCCTGTTAGCTTGAACGAGGTCACCTGCACGATCACAGAAACCGTCTCCAGAACGAAGAGACCACCGATGATGCAGAGGACGATTTCGTGCTTAGTCGCGACCGCGATCGTGCCCAAAGCACCACCCAAGGCGAGCGAACCTGTGTCACCCATAAAGATCTGCGCCGGTGGCGCGTTGAACCACAGGAACCCAAGCCCCGCCCCGATTAGCGCTCCGCACACAACCGCCAATTCAGCCGTACCCGGCACGGAATTGAGGAAGAGATAGTCCGCGTAGTTCTGCGAACCAACGACATAGGCGATGAGGCCAAAGCAAGCCGCCGCCACCATCACCGGCACAATCGCCAAACCATCGAGACCATCCGTCAAGTTCACCGAATTGCCCGCAGCAACCACGACGAAACCGCCGAACAGAATGTAGAAATAGCCAAGGTTGATGGCGAGGTCTTTCACGAACGGGAAGACCAGCGAAGTGCCATAAGAGCCCGAAGCAAGCTGGGAAATCGCAAAGGCCGCGACGCCCCCGATCAGCGCTTCCAACAGCAAGCGCTGCTTGGACCCAAAGCCCTTGTGGCTCATGCGCTTGACCTTGAGATAGTCGTCGTAAAACCCAATCGCACCAAAGCCGATGGTTACGAACAACACGACCCAGACATAACCATTGGTCAGGTTCGACCACAGCAGTGTTGAGATCACCGCGCCCGAAAGGATCATCAACCCGCCCATTGTCGGGGTGCCCTTTTTGGTCAGCAAGTGTCCAGCAGGACCATCTTCACGAATTGGCTGTCCACGTCCCTGCTTCAGGCGCAGCAGGGAGATCATCCCCGGGCCGAACATAAAAACGAAGAACAACGCCGTTACAACTGCTCCAGTTGTACGGAAGGTGATGTACCGGAAGACGTTGAAGGCTGACACGGAGTCGCCCAACTGGCCGAGAAAATAGAGCATTCTATTCCGCTATTCTTGTTGGGGATTTCAGCTGTTTGAGAATTTCTGTGTGATGGCGCTGACAATACGCGCCAGACCAACCCCGTTCGATCCTTTGATCATAACTGCGTCGCCAAACGCAAGATCATCTATGATCACCTCTTGGGCTTGTTCAACACTCTGATGATGGCTGGCCACAATGCCAGCGGGCAGAGCCTGTCCGAGAGCCGCCATATGTTGTCCCACGAGATGCACGCGCGTCGCGCCCGACGCCAGTACGGCTGGTGCAAGGCCCGCGTGCAACGCGTTAGCCGTGTCACCCAATTCTCTCATATCGCCCAACACAATGACCTTGCGACCATTCGCCGGTGTTACAGAGGCGAACACATCCAAGGCAGCACCCATTGAGGCGGTATTGGCATTGTAGCTCTCGTCGATCAGCAACAGAGGCTTATCGGCTGATCCAAAATTGGTGCGCTGTCCCCGCCCCGGCTGCGCACCCAAACGCGCTAAAGTGTTCAGGGCAAAACCCGTATCGATGCCCGCGAGGTCCGCCACAATCAGCGCTGCCGTGGCGTTGACCAGCATATGCCGCCCAGCGACGCTCAGCTCAAGCGCATAGCGTTCCCCACCACGCTCCACCGTAGCCGTACTGCCGTCAGCTCTCGTCACAACATCAACGATCTGCCAATCGACACCGGCCGAAAAGCCGTAGGTGATGACCCGGGCAACGCCTGCAGCGCTTGCCGCTTGCAGCAAAATATCAATTTGTGGGTGATCAGCATTGATCACCGCCGTGCCACCGGGCTCAAGCCCGTCAAATATCTCCGCCTTAGCCAGCGCGATGTTTTCCAGCGAACCGAGATTTTCCAAATGGGCTGGCGCCACATTGGTGATCACCGCCACATGGGGGCGCACCAGCTTGCTTAACGGGCGAATTTCGTCGGGCGCGCTCATGCCCATTTCAAACACACCGAACTGCGCCGTTTCCGGCATCCGCGCCAGCATCAGCGGCACGCCCCAGTGGTTGTTAAAGCTCTTGATCGAGTAATGCGTTTCGCCCGCTGTTTCGAGGACAGTGCGAATGGCTTCTTTGGTCGTGGTCTTACCCACGCTTCCAGTCACGCCAACGATAAACGCCCGGCTCCGCGCCCGCGCTGCCCGCGCCATGTCACGCAACCCGCCCAAGGCGTCAGCGACGACAATACGCCCCTCGCCCACGCTTTTGCCGTCTGTCACCAGAGCTGCCGCTGCGCCATTAGCGATAGCGGTATCGACAAAATCATGCCCGTCGAAGCGATCGCCCTTGATCGCCACAAACAGGGCATCACGGCGAAGATCACGGGAGTCGATCGAGACCGAGTTGATCTCAGTCGCACTCACACCAGCCGCGCGCCCACCGGTCGCTGCGAGTATGGCATCAAGCGTAAAAAGTGGAGGGGTCATGAGATTAGCTGTCGTTGAGAGAAGCGCAGTTGGTGACGCAAAAAGTCAGATCACCGTTCTATAGCGAAATTGAGGTGATGGACCACGCGTGTCACTTTCCCCCAAAACAATAACGCCGGACTATGAGGTCCGGCGCCATCGCTTTAGCCCTTAATCGCTTCCAGAACCACTTCGTGGTCCGAGAAGTGCGATTTCGTGGTTCCGATGATCTGGTAAGTTTCGTGGCCTTTGCCAGCGACCAGAAGCACGTCGCCTTTCTTGAGGCGCTTCACCGCAGCAAAGATAGCCTCACGACGATCAGCGATTTCCTCAGCGCCCTTGGCACCAACCATCACCTCAGCGCGGATCGCAGCCGCGTCTTCAGTGCGTGGATTATCGTCGGTAACGATCACTTCGTCCGCCAGACTGCTGGCGATCTCACCCATCTGCGGACGCTTGCCCTTGTCGCGATCCCCGCCACACCCAAACACCACGCGCAGCTTGTTCGGCGCGTATGGACGCAAGGTGGTCAGAGCCGTACGCAGTGCTTCGGGCTTATGCGAATAGTCCACGAAAATGGCTGCGCCATTGTGCTCGGCAACCAGTTCAAGGCGCCCAACAGCACCCACCAATTGTGGCAGCGCGGCAAACACATCCGCCTTATCAACACCCGAAGACATCGCCAGAGCAGCCGCTACCAGCGTGTTTGACACCTGGAATTCACCAGGGATTTTGAGGTGGAAGCTGACGAGTTCGCCAATATGACGGATTTCAACGCGCTGGCCATAGCCTTCCGGCTTGATCGAAAGCAGCTCAATATAGGCGCCTTCACGACCAACGGTGAGCAATGTTGCGCTGGCCGAAAGGGCCGCGAACATAAACGCTTCGTGTTCCGGATCATCGACGTTGACGATTGCCGCGCCGCCATCAACCAGAAGCTCGGTGAACAAACGCAGCTTGGCGTTCTTATACTCTTCCATGTCAGCGTGATAATCGAGGTGATCACGGCTGAGATTGGTAAAAGCGACCGCTTCAAAGTGGATACCGTCAAGCCGGCGCTGGTCCAGACCATGGCTCGACGCTTCAAGCGCCACATGGTCAATCCCCTGCGCCTTGAGCGCGCGCATGGCCTGATGCAGCGTGCGGCTGTCGGGCGTGGTCAGAGCGCCGTCGATACGACGGTTGCTCGTCTCAATACCCAGCGTACCAATGCTTGCGCCCGGCACCCCGACTTCGTCCCAAATCTGGCGAACAAAGGAGGCAACAGAGGTCTTGCCATTCGTGCCGGTTACAGCAACCAGCATTTCTGGCTGCGGCTCAAACACACGGCTTGCCGCGCGCGCGTAGGCAGCGCGAACATCGGGAACCACGATCACTGGCACGCCCGGGTCACCCGGAGGCGTCACATCCGTCACAACAGCAAGCGCGCCGCGTTCAACCGCGTCAGCGATAAACTGATTACCGTGCACCTTAACGCCCGGCAGAGCGAAAAAGACATCGCCCGGTTCAATACGCCGGCTGTCCGAATTCAACCCGAATACGGCACCAAGACCCTTTTTCGGGCGGGCGCCAGATCCCTCGAGCAGTTGGCTAACGCTTATGGACAACAGTCAAAATCCTTCTGGATAGAGCTGCCGCACTGATTGCGGAACGATCTGTTGATCCAGCAGCTCACTAAATTCTGGCGCAATACCCAGCATTGGTGCAATCCGTTGCACGATCCGGCCGGTCATATGCCCCGCATTCCAACCTGCGGTGGTGCCTGACCGTTCATTTTCTGCCTTTGGCTCATCGACCATCACGACCATAGCATAGCGGGGATTATCGAGTGGGAAGGCAGACGCGAAAAAGTTCGTCACCTTGCTCGATGAATAGCGGCCATCAACCACTTTTTCTGCAGTACCAGTCTTCCCGCCAACGCGGTAGCCCAGCGCAAGCTTATTCATCTGCGAACCGGAACCGCCAACCGAGATTGCGTTCAACCGCATCAAATAGCGGACGTATTCGCTGGTCTGCGCACTCACCACTGGCTCATAAAGCTTCTCTGCGTCAGCAATCGAGCGCTTGAATAGCGTTGGGGCAATGTAATTGCCGCCGTTGAGCAGAGCTGTGTGCGCCATAACCATGTGCAGCGGCGACACCGAAAGACCGTGACCGAAGGATGCCGTAGCGGCCCCCACTTCTGAGAACGACTTTGGAATGGTCGGAGAGCGCATTTCAGGCAATTCAAACTCGACGCGTTCGTCAAACTTGAGGCGGCTGAGGAAGGCGCGGAAATTGTCTTTGCCCATCGCCTGCATCACCCGGATCGTGCCGATATTAGACGAGTATTTGTAAACTTCCGGCAACGCGAGGATACGGTTTTTACCGTGGAAGTCGCTAATCGTGTACCGACCGAAGCGCACACCATAGCGCGCATCGAACTTGTCCGTGATACGGACGGTACCGGAGTCCAGCGCTCCCGCGATGGTGATGGTCTTGAAAATCGAGCCCGGCTCAAAGATGCCCGACGTGATCCGGTTGAATGTATCTTTGACCAAGGCAGACGCGGGCTCATTCGGATTGAAGTCCGGCAACGATGCCATCGCAACAACTTCACCCGAATAGATGTCGATAATGACGCCTGCAGCCGCGATCGCCTGATAGCGCGCCATCGAATCCTGCATCTCCTGATGCAGAATATGCTGCACGCGCATGTCGACCGAGAGCTCAATTGGCGTCAGCGCATTGCCGCGCGCAAGGCCAAGCTCCTGCAACACCGAAAGGTGGTCGGTATCGACATAGCGCTCAATGCCCGCAATGCCCTGATTGTCGACATTGGTCGATCCCAGAATATGGGCCGCCTCGCTCATCGCCGGATAGAAGCGCTTGGATTCCGTGATGAAATCAATGCCCGGAATACCCAGACGCATCACTTGCTCTTGGATGGCGGGCGTCAGTTCGCGCTGCACCCACACAAAGCCCTTTTCGCCCGTCAGTCGCTTGCGCAGCCATTCTTCATCCAGGCTTGGCAACACGGTACGGAGCTTGGAGACAGCCTCTTCAACGTCAATAATGCGGCGCGGCTCGGCGTAAAGCGAAGGCACACGGATATCGACCGCCATCTCCAAACCATTGCGGTCCAGAATGGGCGGGCGCGACGCCATGATCGCGTCACGCGTTTGCCCTTCGATCGATTGATCCGGCACAACCATGCCCAGCTGAATGAGGCGACCGCCCACCAGGCCAAAGCCCATGACGACGGCCAAAATCATCCACCGAATACGCGCCTGCGTCAGGTTCCCGCGCTGCTTACGCGAGCCCTCTAACGCAATGGTCGGCGGCATTCCCTCGGCGACGATAGCCATTATTCGGCTCCATCCAGTTCAATGATAGCGTCGATTGGATCAACGCCTTCTGCAATTGCTTCAAACAAGGCATCCATGGATGCCGCATCGGGTTTTTCGGGGCGCATCGGCAAGGCCGCGAACGCCCCAAATTGCTCTTGCGCAACAGGGGTCAATTCGAGCTCCACCTGATGGCGCTTCACAATTGGGTCGATGTGACCGGGCTGATTGAGCACCGCCCAGTCTGCTTTGATCAGAGAGAGTTCTCCCTCCTGCTCATTGATTTTTACGGCCAACGCAGTTCGCTCAGCCGCCGTGCCTTCAATGGAAAACTTGAGCGCGTAAACGCCCGAAAGCATGGCCACCGACACAAACAGCAGGAAAATGTTGACGCTGCGGATCATTACGCTTCTCGCACTTCCGGAACACCCAGACCACGCAACTGCACCGGACGCGCAGCATCAGTGGTGCGACGCGCACTGCGCAACACAGCCGAGCGCGAGCGCGGATTGCGCGACAACTCAGCCTCGCCCGCCTTGACGGCCTTGGCGACCGGATGCCAACGCCGCGCTTCGGCCTGCACCTGCGGCAAGTGACGCGATGCGGTCGGCCCACCCTTGTCAGGGTCGAAGAAGCGCTTGACGATACGATCTTCCAACGAATGGAAGCTCACCACGGCCAGCGTCCCCTCTTCGCCCAAAAGGCGTTCGGCCGCGAACAGGCCTTCAACCAACTGGTCGAATTCGCCATTCACCGCGATCCGCAAGGCTTGGAACGAGCGCGTTGCCGGATGCGCATCACCAGGCTTACGACCGATGGCCTTCTCAATGATCTTGGCGAGTTGCAGCGTCGTGGTAATCGGCTCGTCTTCGCGCGCGGCCACAATGAACTGGGCGATACGGCGAGACTTACGCTCTTCGCCAAACGCATAAAGCAAATTCGCCAGCGGCTCCGTTTCCAGCTCATTGACCAGATCCGCGGCACTCGTGCCTGAACTGCTCATGCGCATATCCAAAGGCCCCTCACGCATAAATGAGAAGCCTCGTTCGGCCTGATCAAGCTGCATAGACGACACGCCAATGTCGAGCACAACGCCGTCAATCGGCCCAAAGGGCGCGGCCAGCGTATCGAGAGCCGAGAATGTGCCAGCAACAAAATGGAAGGTATCGGGGAATTCAGCGCGCAACCGCTCGACATGCGGAGCAACGGTCGGGTCGCGGTCGATCCCGATGACAGTCGCGCCAGCCTGCAGCAGCGCACGCGAATAGCCGCCTGCGCCGAACGTACCGTCGACGATTTTCATTCCCGGTGCGGGCTTCAAAGCCCAAAGCACTTCGTCCAACAAAACCGGTAGATGTGGCCCTGCTGTCACGTCTGACTCGGGCAGATTTGGCTTGCCCATATTCGGCAAAACTCCATCACCGGCAAAACGCGCCGGTTACAAAAACTCATCCCCTATTTTGCAATGGGACCTTTAAGATTTTGTTTCCCATTCACCTGACGGCGGAACCACTCACGATCTCGTGACTTATATTCATCATTGCGCCTGTAAAATATTCAGGCGATTAAATATGTGCCTGCCGAGATTTCAGATGCCAATTAGCAACAAAACATTCATCCGATCGACAGCACTCTTAATGCTCACCGGCTTGATCGCCCTGATCGGCATCGTCGGGACCAATATTTGGTTGGTCGAGCGCTCCCAAGGCTATTTCCAGGAAGTTATTGATGCGCGCTCCATACGCCGCGCATCTGTCGACCTACTCGGATCATTGCAGGATATGGAAACCGGGCAGCGCGGCTATTTGCTGACCCAGGACCGAAAATATCTTGAGCCATACGAACAGCATATTGAGGCAATCGATCGGAACCTGGCCGATCTGAATGCGAGCCTCAGCCAAATTGAAAACGCTCAAGAGTCGTTGCAGCGACTGAGCACCAATATCGCCTACAAGCGCGCCGAGCTCGCGGACACCCTAACCCTCGCTGATAGCCAAGGTTTCCCTGACGCGATTGAGCGGGTCCGCAGCGATAGTGGTAAGCAAGCGATGGATGACATCCGGGCTTTCCTCACGGCTGTGATGACAGGCGCGGATGATCGAATCTCTGCCGGTGCTGAGAACCAAGAAAACACGATCAATTTTCTCCGCCTCATCACGGTCGTGGGCGGCGCGGTCATTCTGCTGGTGGTCAGCGGCTCCATCTGGACCATGATTTCCTACATGCGCGAACTGGCCCTTGCGCGCAAAGAGATTGAAGAAGCGAACCTCGGGCTCGAAGCGCGCGTCGCTGATCGCACCAAAGAGCTGGGCAAGGCGAATGAGGAAATCCAGCGTTTCGCCTATATCGTCACGCACGATCTGCGCGCCCCGCTCGTCAACGTCATGGGCTTCACCAGTGAGATGGAAACAGGCGTTGCAGCCGTGCGGACCTATATGGAACTGCACCCGCCTGCCCCCGGCGACACAGTGGCTGAGGAAGCCTATCTGGCCGCCTCTGAAGATCTTCCCGAGGCCGTCACCTTTATTCGCGCTGCCACGCGCAAGATGGATAGCCTCATCAACGCTATTCTCAAAATCTCCCGCGAAGGGCGGCGCACCTTGCGCCCTGAATCTATTGATCTCAAACGGCTCGTTGAAAATTCGGCGGCGGCCGTCCATCATCAACTCGTCGAAGGGCAAGGCGAGATCAATATCGACGTCAAGGTCAACGAGCTGTTCACCGACCGGCTGTCTGTCGAGCAGGTTTTGGGCAATATTCTCGATAATGCCATCAAATACCAAAGCCCAAATCGGCCGCTACACGTTCGGATCACGGCGCGGAACGCGCCCGGCAATCGCGTGATCATTGATGTCGCAGATAATGGGCGCGGCATTGCTGACACTGACCACGAACGCGTCTTCGAGCTCTTCCGCCGCTCTGGCACCCAAAACAATCCAGGCGAAGGCATTGGCCTCGCCCACGTCCGCACCATGGCCCGCAGCCTCGGCGGCGACGTAAAACTCTCATCCAAACTCGGTGCAGGCACCACCTTCACCGTCGATCTTCCGCGCGATCTGCGCGCATACCTAAAGGGAAATGGGGCATGAACAACGCGCGTCCAGTGACCATCGTCATGGTCGAAGATGATGAGGGCCACGCCCGCCTCATCGAGAAAAACATCCGTCGTGCTGGTGTTGCCAACGAAATCCTTGGCTTCACCAACGGCACCGATGCACTCGAATTCCTTCTTGGTCCCGACGGCACCGGCCAAACCAATCAGGGGCGCCAGCTTCTGGTTTTGCTTGACCTCAACCTGCCCGACATGACCGGCATCGATATCCTCGAAAAAGTCAAAGCGAACGAGCATACTCGCCGCTCACCGGTCGTGGTGCTCACCACCACCGATGATCAGCGCGAGATCCAGCGCTGCTACGATCTGGGCGCCAACGTCTACATCACCAAGCCGGTAGACTATGAAGGGTTCGCTCATGCCATCAAACAGCTCGGCCTGTTCTTCTCAGTCATGCAAATTCCAGAGGCCGAATAATCTAAATGCCGAATAGAACGCCGACCGTTCTTTATGTTGATGACGACCCGGGTCTGACGCGGCTGGTTCAAAAAGCCATGCAGCGCAGGGGCTTCCACTTCTTCAGCGCTGGCGGCGTTGGAGAAGCGCTGACCCATTTGCAGAATGAAAATATCGATGTCGCCGTGCTTGATCACTACATGCCCGACGGCACCGGCCTAGACATTCTCGCAGGCATGGGCACGCTCGAAAACCGGCCCGGTGTTGTCTATGTGACAGGCGCTGCTGAAACCGAGATTGCCGTGTCCGCCATGAAGTCCGGGGCCACCGACTTCGTCCCCAAGACCGGTTCTGAGCAATTCATGGAACTGCTCTTGGTGGCGATTGATAGCGCCGTCGACAGTGTGAGATTGACCCGCGCCAATGAACGCGCCAACCGCGAAGCCCGTGAAGCCCGCGAACGCGCCGAAATGCTGTTGGGGGAGGTCAATCATCGTGTCGCCAATTCACTGGCCATGGTTGCCGCGCTCGTCGGCTTACAAGCGAACGCCTTAGAGGATCAGGAAGCCAAGCGCGCCCTCTCCGAGACGCAGGCGCGTATTCATGCTGTGGCCGGGGTGCATAGGCACCTTTATACCTCCGGCGACGTCCGAACCGTGCAAATTGGCGACTATGTCTCCAGCCTGATTGGCGAACTCGAAAACAGCGTTCAGGCAGAAGGCCAAACCGCACGCATTCGCACCGATGTGCAGAGCTTTCCAGTCCCAACGGAGAAGGTGGCCTCTCTCGGCGTCATTCTCATTGAGTTGGTCACCAATGCGCTCAAATATGCTTATGAGGGTCGCGAGCCCGGCGAAATCCGCATCACGATGCGCTGTCAGAATGACAGTGTTCGCTTGATCATCGAAGATGATGGCGTTGGCTGGAGCGGCGTAGGCAAACCGCGTGGCACTGGGTTGGGAACGCGCATCGTCAGAGCAATGGCCCATTCCCTCAGTGCCGATGTCACTTATCGTAACGGGCCGGGCACAAGCGTTGAGGTCACCTTCCCGCTGAACGGCTGAGCATAGAGCACAGGGGCAAGCTCGTTCGGTACAGCGGCAAATTTCACGATGCCCACAACCAGTGCCAAAACCAGAGCGCCGCTCAGGACGTAGAACCTAAAGTAGCTGTTTTTGAAAGGGTTTTTCCGACCCCGCATCGGATCACCGCTGTTAGAATAGTCCATAGAGAGGCCCGTAATTGTATTGCAGACATAAGCCCGTCGCCGGGAAGTGGTTGCAATAACAAACCTAAGAGTGTGCCCAAAACATCAAAGACCGGGATTGCTCCCGGTCTTTCGTATGTCGTAAATCCTTAAGCCAGCTTGGATTTAGCCTTCTGGGCCTTAAACTCAGCCGGGTTAAATTCGCGGTCACCCTTAGCGTCACGAATGCGTGTCGGCAGGCCAAGCCTGCCCAAAAGATCGATGAACGGCACAGCTGGCAGTTCTTCGACATTGGCCATGCGATGGCAATCCCACTCACCCGTAGCGATCAGCATTGCGGCCGCGACAGCAGGCACACCCGCCGTATAGGAGATCGCCTGGCTATTGGTCTCAGCAAAGGCTTCTTCGTGGTCTGAGATGTTGTAAACTAACAGCTCAGTGGCCTCGCCATTGCGCGTGCCCTTGATGAGATCGCCAATGAAGGTCTTACCGGTGTAGCCCGGCGCGAGCGACATCGGATCAGGCAACACCGCCTTCACCACCTTAAGCGGCACAACTTCCAAGCCCTCTGCCGTCGTCACCGGCTGTTCAGAAAGCAGGCCAAGGTTGTTCAGAACGGTGAAGACATTGATGTAGTGCTCGCCAAAACCCATCCAGAAACGAACATCTGGAACACCGAGATTGGCCGAGAGCGAATGCACCTCGTCGTGACCGGTGAGATAGGTCGTGTGCGAACCAACGACCGGCAGATCGTCCGTGCGCTTGACTTCGAACATCTTGTTCGCCGTCCACTCGCTATTCTGCCAGCTCCAAACGGTGCCGGTGAATTCACGGAAGTTGATTTCCGGGTCGAAATTGGTCGCAAAATAGCGCCCATGGCTACCAGCGTTGACGTCGATAATGTCGATGCTGTCGATCTGGTCGAAATAGGCATTCGCTGCCAGCGACGCATAAGCATTGACCACGCCTGGGTCAAAGCCAGCACCGAGAATGGCTGTGACGCCCTTGCGCTCGCATTCATCGCGATGCTTCCACTCGTAGTTGCCGTACCACGGTGGCGCTTCGCAAATCTTCTTAGGGTCTTCGTGAATTGCTGTGTCGATATAGGCAACACCCGTATCCATACAGGCGCGCAGAACCGACATATTCAAAAACGCAGAACCGGCGTTGATGACGATGTGTGTGTGGGTCTGCTTGATCAGTGCCTTGGTGGCTTCGACATCCATTGCGTCGAGCTTATGTGCAGCCAAGACTCCAGGGCGCTTAAGCGCCTTCTTGTCCAAAATGCCCGCAACCAGTGCGTCAGCCTTGGACAGCGTTCGGGAGGCAATGTGAATGTCTCCCAAAACATCATTGTGCATTGCAGCCTTATAAGCTGCGACCTGCGCGACACCTCCGGCGCCGATGATCAGTACGTTTTTCTTCAATTGTCACGAAACACCTTTTTATGGGTGGAAAGGTCAGCCAATCCTAAGACAGGCTAGCGAGATAGTCAGAATAGTCGAACGTGCGTACCAGCTCGACATCCCCATTTCGTTTCTTAATAGCGATGGAAGGCATGGCAACACCGTTGAACCAGTTCTTCTTCACCATTGTGTACCCGCCTGCGTTCTGCAGAGAGATACGGTCTCCAACCTTGAGTTCCGTCGGAAAATCGTATTCGCCAAACACGTCACCGGCGAGGCACGACTTGCCCGCGATAACATAGTGGTTTGGACCGGCATTGGGTTCCATTTCGGCACTCTGCCGATAGATCAACAGATCCAACATATGGGCTTCAACGGCGCTATCGACAATGGCGACAGACTTTTCGTTTTCGACCACATCAAGAACCGACACTTCCAGCGTCGTAGTTCCAGTGACGATCGCGTCACCGGGCTCAAGATAAACTTGTAGCTGATAGCGCTCAGAAAACGCCTTGAGGCGTGCTGCCAGCGCATCGATGTCGTAGCCAGCGCCGGTAAAGTGAATACCACCACCAAAGCTGACCCACTCGAGCTTCTCGAAAAGGTGACCGAGCTTTTCTTCAAAAGTGTCGAGCAATGCGGAGAAAGCGACAACACTGTCGTTCTCGCAATTGCAGTGCAGCATGAACCCGCTGACGCGGTCCATAACCGCCTCAACCTTGCTGACGTCGCGTTCCCCCAGACGGGAGTATGGTCGCGCCGGATCGGCAAGATCGAAATGGGAATGACTCACGCCCGGATTGACCCGCAGCCCAACTGGCATATGCGCAGCCTTGGCACCAAAACGCTCGAGCTGATTGATCGAGTTGAAGATCATCTTGTCGGCGTACGAAATCGCTTCGTCGATTTCATCATCGGACCAAGCCACGGAATAAGCGTGGGTTTCCCCGCCAAACTTTTCCTTGCCCAAACGCACTTCATTCAGCGAGGACGAGGTTGAGCCGTCCATATGCTGGGAGATTTGCGGAAAGGTTGACCAGGTCGAAAACGCCTTAAGCGCCATCACAGCTTTCGCCCCGGAGAGCTGCCGCAGGCGATCAACTTTTGCCAGATTGAGATCGAGCTTGGCTTCGTCGATCAGGTAAAACGGTGTTGCCAGGGGCATCGCGCCAACTCCAAAAAAGCGTGTGCCCGCCGGAAATACGGCGGAGGTCCAAGGGGCCCCCGTTTAAGGGAAGATGACGAAAATCGCAAGGGCACACAGGGATATCTCACGGGGTTGCGACCCCACGTCCTGTGGACGCCCCTCCCCACCACCATGGGGAAGGTATGCCAGTTGACCTATAAGCCGGGTTCTGTAAGGCCGCTAAAAGCGACGCGGTGACCATTCATCTGAGGCGGCCGTCGCCGGCGCGCTCGTGCAACCAACCCGGATGATCTGGCCTCGAAACAGGCTGGGCATAAAGCCCGCGTCATCCCTATTTGGTTTTGCTCCCGGTGGGGTTTGCCGTGCGGCCTCTGTCGCCAGACGCCCGGTGCGCTCTTACCGCACCCTTTCATCCTTACCTCGGCATGCCGAGGCGGTTTGCTTTCTGTGGCACTTTCCCTAGGGTCGCCCCCGGCGGCTGTTAGCCGTCACCGTGTTTCGATGGAGCCCGGACTTTCCTCCAACGGGCAGTTACCCACCCGCCAGCGGTCACCCGGTCAACTGACGGTGCCTAAATGCGGCAGCGCCACTGATCCGTCAAGTGAGCATCGGTTGGGGTTTGGGCCGAGTAATCGCTTGATACGCCAAATTGATCGACGCCATGCGCGCGGTCGCCACATCGATCAGCTCTTCAGGCACGCCTTTAGCAATCAAACGATCCGGATGGTGTTCGGCGACCAGCAGGCGATAAACCCGGCGCACTTCCTCAGGCGGCGCATCGTGGCGCAGGCCCAGCACCATATAAGGGTCCACCCCCTCCTCCAGCATCACATGCTGGGAGGCGATCTGTTCAAACCGCGCCTCATCGAACCCAAAAATTGAGCTGACGTGTCGCAGGTATTCCAGCTCGCTTTCATGCACGAGGCCGTCCGCCGTGGCGATAAAGAACAGCCCGTCGAGCACGTGCTCCAGCGTTTCTGGCGTTTCAGCGAAATAGCGGGACACTTTGCGTGCATAAGAATCGTAGCCAGCAACATCCTGCTTGGCCAAGTTGAAAAGCTTCTGCACCTGCTCGCGGCTACCATCGGCAATATCGACCGTAGCGTTAAACGCCCGCACTTCCGATGCGGTCACCGCGCCGTCAGCCACAGCCATCTTGGCCGACAAGGCAATCAAGGCCAGCGTAAAGGCAGCGTCGCGCCCACCCGGTAGCCATGTGTCTGGGTCGAGAATATCAGCCACTCGGCCCGCGAGGCCGGTGCGATCTGAAAACGAGCCAAGGAACCGCGACAGCTTATGACGCAGATCGTTGTTCTCTTCAGCTTTGCGGACGCAAGATAACATTTGCTGTCGCTTTCAGTTTCCGTCGAAACACCTCTCTATCGGCATTTTACGATGAAGTCCATGCCAGCACCGCATGGACCCGTTTCATCAGTTCAACGGATAGACTTCATATTCGGGGATGTCCCTACCGTCATAAACCAGAGGGAAGCCCCTTGGTTGCGCGTTCGCGGGACCTTGATCAAAGAAAAAACCGCCCGGCACATAGTCATTGCCACCACCAACATTGGCCGGAGGCACGACTGCGTTTGGTGGCACAATCTGCTGGCGGCGAACGGTGGCGCGGCTACCCCGCTGATTGAGGAAATCCTGCACAGGCCCAGCTTCCCATTCTTCCATCTCATCAAGCTCTTCAGGCCGAATGACGCGATTGTCTTGGAGTCGGATAACACGGTTATCTGACGGACGTATGACGGTCTGACTATGGATCGGCGGCGTATCGATAATCAGCGGCGGTGTAGACGCAACCTCGACTGACGGCGGACGCTGCCACGCAGGCGTCGGAAACCCGACGACCTTTGGCACAGTAGCAACAACCGCAGGTGCAGGAGCCGGAGCGGCTGGTGGCGTTGCAACGGGCACAGCCACCGGAGCCGGTACTGGTTTTGGCGCAGGCTTCTCTACGGCCTGCTGCGCAGGCTGTATCGACGCCGGAACTGCTGGCTTCGCGGCAACCGGCTGGGTTTCAGGCTGAGCCGCGGGCTTAGCCGCAGGCGCGCTGCCACCGCCTGAGATATAATCGGGAAGCGCACGCCCGGAGTTCAAAAAATTATCGACCACATCGCCAGACTGAGCCGCAGCAGGTGCACTCGCCTTTGGAGCTTCAGCCACCTCTTGCCGCGCTTCAACCACTGGAGACGCCGGGGCTGAAACGGCTGCAGGCGCCGAAGTAGCAGCAGGCGCACGCACTTCACTGACCACAGCCACGCTTGATCCGACATCAGGCATGAACTGGCGAGTAATGAAGTCTGCGGATGGAATGGCAACGACCAGCAAAGCGCCGGTCCAGGCCAAGCCATTGGTAATGCGGCGGTCGATCTTCATAAACATCATCCAAACGGCTGTGGGCGCTAGGCGAGGACAAACCCCGCTTTCATGGCCACAATATGAACTGCGGCCATGATCCCATCATCCGCCACCCCGTCTGAACGGGGGATGAACGCCTCTTACGGGCGGCGACCCAGCAAGCGCGCGAGTGCCAGAACCAGATTTGACCGGTTCAGCGTAAAGAAGTGGAACTCCGTTATGCCTTCATCGAGCAGTTCGGTGACCTGTTCCGCCGCAACCGCTGCAGCCATGAGCGCATGCGTTTCTGGGTCTTCGTCGAGCCCATCAAAACGCTCTGCGAGCCATTCTGGGATCGACGCACCGCAGCGACCGGCAAAGCCTGAAATCTGCTTGAACGAGTGGATTGGCTGAATGCCGGGCACGATTGGCGCGGTGATACCGGCCTTTTGCGCGCGCTCGACATAGCGCAGATAGTCCGCGTTCGAGAAGAACATCTGCGTAATCGCACGGTTCGCACCGGCATCGATCTTGCGCTTGAGATTGTCGATTTCGACATCCCAGCTTTCGCTCTGTGGGTGCTTTTCCGGATAGGCGGCAACCGAAATATCGAAATCGCCAATCTTGCGGATACCCGCAACCAGATCAGCCGCGTTCTGATAGCCTTCCGGATGCGGCGTGAACGGCTGCCCAATGCCTTCTGGTGGATCACCGCGCAGCGCCACAATGCTGGTCACGCCAGCATCCTTATAGCCGCGCACAACCTCGTCGACTTCGGCCTTGGTCGCGCCAACGCAGGTCAAGTGCGCTGCCGCTGGCACACCGGTGTCCGATGCAATGCGGCTCACCATGCGCAGCGTACGCTCGCGTGTCGAACCACCGGCACCATAAGTCACCGACACGAAACGTGGCTTCAGCGGCGCAAGCTTGTGTACGCTTTCCCAAAACCGCTCTTCCATAACGTCGGTCTTGGGGGGAAAGAACTCGAACGAGATCTGCAAATCCGGCCGCGTCTCTGCGGTCTTGCGGCTAGCGCGCAAATTGTCATCGAGCATTTTAGTTTTCCGTCTTATTTCGATCGACCAGAGACCACAGACACACGGTCAGCCCCTGATCATTTGTGTCGCTTGGGAACAGACGTACAGACTGCACATCCATTCCCGCTGAATTGGCCCAACCCGACATCTGCTCATCGGAGAGCCCGAGGCGTCGGTGCGCATGGTCGGTGCGCAAAAATTCGAGTGTGTGCGGCGCAAAGTCGACGATCAGAACCTGCCCACCGGGTTTCAACAACCCCTTGGCCTGCGCCAGCATTCGACCCGGATCGTCAAAATAGTGCAGCACTTGGTGCACCACGATCACGTCCGCTGGTCCCAGCGTGCTATCGAGCGCCGCCATATCGCCGAGGCGAACCTGCGCATGGGCGAGCCCAGCTTCCACCAGACGCGCTCTGGCAACCGCCAACATTTCACGGCTGGAGTCGATGCCGATCCCGCGCTCGTATGCAGGCGCCAGCACCTCGAGCATCCGCCCTGTACCCGTCCCCAGATCAAGCAGCAGCTCAATCTTGCGTTCGCCAACCGCTTCCAAAACCGCCGCTTCCACCGCAGCTTCTGGCACATGAAGGGTTTTTAAGAGGTCCCAGCTGTCCGCCACTTGCGCGAAGTAATTCGCCGCCAGAGCCTGCTGCGCGCTCCGCGCTTCAGCCTGACGCGCTCTGTCGCGCAACCGCTCAGGGTCGGTCGGGTCAACACGTGAGGTCAGCCAACGGGCCAGATCTGCGCCCTGCCCCGATGGGGTCAGGCGATAGTAGGCCCAGGCCCCTTCCGCATGGCGTTCGATTAGGCCTGCATCGGCAAGCAGTTTCAAATGACGGCTGACACGGGGCTGACTTTGATCCAATATCTCGGTCAGGTCCTTGACCGAGTGATCGCCATCGGCCAGAAGCGCCAAAAGGCGCAGCCGGGTGCTTTCCCCCGCCGCCTTCAAAACGCCCACCAACTCGTTCAGATTGCTCATACACACCTCAGATATAAAGATATGTTTATATCTTTATCGTGACGAGGTCTAGCCTGTTCTTAACCCATCTGCCGTCATTCTGCCACGCGGTTCCTTTTGAAGGGCCCGCCCGGCAAACCGCCGTATTCCAGCGCCCGCCCGCTGATAGGAGACTTTATGCTGCCACTTGAGTGGATCGACAATCACCCGCTGGTCAGCACAAGCATAGCGCTCATCCTGCTCGCACTCGCCGCTTATGCTGCGAATCTGGTGATCAAGCTCGTCCTCTTGCGTGTTCTGCATCGCCTGCTCAAGTTCACGCCCTATGGCAAAGACCCCGAGCTCAGCCGCCAGAATGTCATTGAGCGCCTCTCCCAGGCCGCGCCACCGCTAATTATCGCACTCGGCATCGCCATCGTGCCAAACCTGCATGATGTTGCCGTCGTCGCCATTCGCAACGTCGCCAATGCCACCATTATTCTGATGCTGGCCCGCGCCATTTCGGCTGTGCTCAACGTCGTTGACGTTATCTACCATCGCCGCCCCAAGGCCCGCCTGCGGCCGATGAAGAGCTATATTCAGGTCCTCAAAATCGCCGTCTACGTCATCGCCACGGTGATGATGATCGCCACCCTGATGGATCAATCCCCGGTCATTCTGCTCTCGGGTCTTGGCGCCATGGCCGCCGTCTTGATCCTCGTATTTCAGGACACGCTGCTCTCGCTGGTCGCAGGCATTCAGATTTCGTCCACCGACATGGTCCGCGTTGGCGATTGGATCGAAGTGCCCAATCAGGACGCCAATGGTGATGTTCTCGCCATCGAGCTGCACACGGTCAAAGTCCAGAACTTTGACAAAACCATCACCACCATCCCCATTCGCCGCCTCGTCACTGATCCGTTCAAAAACTACCGTGGCATGCAGGAATCCGGTGGCCGTCGCATCAAGCGCGCCATCAATATCGACCAAAGCTCCATCCGCTTCCTCAACCAGGACGAACTCGATCGTCTGGCCTCAATCGGCCTTCTCGAAAACTACCTCAAAAAGAAGCGTGAGGAGATTGCGCAGTGGAACGCCAGCCTGGGCGAGCGCGCCACAGTCCCTGCGAACACGCGCCGCTCAACCAATATCGGCGTCTTCCGCGCTTACGCTGAAGCGTATCTGCGCAACCACCCCCACATTCACCCCTCAATGGTGATCATGGTGCGCCAGATGGAGCCCACCTCCACCGGCTTGCCGATGGAGTTCTATGCCTTCACCAACACTGTGGTTTGGGTGAATTACGAAGCTATCCAGTCGGACATCTTCGATCATCTCTATGCCATTCTGGCAGAGTTCGACCTGCGCGTTTTCCAAGAACCCGCAGGTCACGACATGCAGCAAATGGGCAAGCTACTCGCTCAGCCAAGCCGGACCGTTCAGGCCGAATAGCGTTCTAGGCTGGGGCCTTTCTTACGAAAGGAATGCGCGCGCCAGAGGGCGAAAATCTCTCTGGCGTCTTCCAGCTCCAGCGCCTTAAACCGCGACAGGACCATCCGCTTTTCTTCTTCAGATGGCAGATCGCGCCACGGCAGTGTGGCAACAATCGCCTCATAAAGGTCTGCGTTCAGCCCCAGCGCTTTCAGCGCCACGGTGAGCGCTGCGTAGTCCTGCGAGGCCAGCCAGCGCACCACGATCTCCGGACCGACCTTGAGCATCACAGCAATGCCCGCAGCCGAATGGTGACCATAGCCAAAGCGGGCAAATCGCGCCAAAGCCCGATCATCAAGCTGACGGCGATCCGCCAAGCCCTTTACCTGATTATAGGCGACCTTCCATTCCTGCGCGTTGAACCCCGCACGAGCGCGCAGGCGATTGTAAACCACCGCATTGATCTTGCTCGCCGTTACCGGATCGAGCGTCACATTGGCTTGCGGAATAGCCTGCAGAACCTTTTCAGACGCCTCATCGATCTCGTTGCGAACCGAGGACCAATCGATATCATTGCGTCCGCGCAAATCGTCAGCCAGCGCTGCGTCCTGCTGGGCACGCTTAATCAGTTTCGCCAGCGTTTCCCGTGCAAACTCAGCCTTGGGGTTTTGCACCAGACGCACAACCGAAGCGCCGTCGCCATGCTCGACAATGGCTTCCCCAACCCGCTCATTGACGCCATTGCGGCTAGCAATGGCGATGCGATGTTCCTCGCTTTGGTTGGCGATGATGTCGATCAGATCGTCATCACTGAGAACCGTCGAGAACTCGAGCAGAGGGTGGGCCACCTCAATCGCGTCATTCGCGAGCCGAAGCACCACCGTGCCGGGTGCGCGCTCCAGTGGAGCCAGAATTTTCGCTACATGCGCCCGCGCTTCGATCTCGACATATTCAGCCAAGCGGCAGAGCGCTTCGTCATACTGATTGACCTGATCGTCGTCGCAGCGATCAGACACAAACGAAAACAGCTGCGCCATGTTCCGGAACAGCATTGTGCGTTCAGACGTATCGCTGTCGGTCGTCAACACGCGAAAACTTGCGAACGCTCTTTGCCCATTATCATTCTCGCCCATGCGCCCTATCTCCGAGTGTGGCTTTTTGGGAGAGATTGAACCCCTATCTGCTTGTGGCTGCTAAAGCTTCACTCCAGCATTTGAATAAAATTGTAGCAAATGGAGTTCCGCGAGCACTTCCGGCGGCATGAGGTTAACCTCAGGAAACTGCTCATGCAAAGCCGCCGTCAACCCTGACAGCACCTGCCGCCTATGCTCGACAGATAGAAAATGACGCGCTGAGGTATAATGCAGGTGCTGGATCATCGCCGTGGCGCGCTCAGGCGTTAATGTCGCCAGCATGGTTTCTTGCTCGGGCGTCATGCTCTGCAAGGGCGAGATAAAAAACAACGCAATGGCTTGGGCATGAGGCCACGCCTGAAACAACTCCAACGTTGTCGCCTGCACCTCGGCGCGCCGTCCTCCGGCCATAAGAGCGGTGCATTTTAGGATCAGGAGATAGGCGTAAAACTCTGTACCAAACTCTGCCAGTTCCAGCCCGAGGTCATAGAGCCTTAGCGCCTCCTCGAGTTTCCCCGCACACATATAGAGCTGCGCCCTTGTGGCATAGGCGGCGGCGAAAGCGGTCGATTCCGCAAACGCTTCTTCCGCCAATTGCTCTGCAAATTCATGATGACCGCGATTGATGAAAAACAACATCTTGGCGGCCGCCAACTTCAACAACGGATTGTCTTCCGTGGCCTGCAGATGCCCAAAAACCAGGCTCTCGATCTCATCCTGCAAAGCCTCCACTGCGCCCGGCGCAGATAGCGCCGCATCAGGGGGCCAATCAATGCTTTGCACCATGCGATTGAACGCCCAAAGCATCGCCAATGTTGAGTCATTGGGCGCATGCCCCCGCGCTGCCTTGAGCTCGCGCTCGCCCTCTCGCCAATGCGCTACAGGCGCCATGAGCGCGCGGTTCGCCTGACTCAAGCGGATTTCCAGAGGAACATCGCTCGCGCTGATCGGCGCTGTATGGTCGGGTTGAGCCATATTTTGTCAAATGGAGCTCCGCACCCAACGCGCCAACTCAATAGCTTTTGGCAAGGCATGACCCCGCTCAACGACCAGACGCACGCTGGCCAAAGCACGCGGACTATCGCGACCGGTCAGCGTGAGCACGCCATGAACGCGCCCCTCATCGGCAATACAGGCCAGCGCCAAGCCATATTGATGCTGCCCCTTTTCGCCTCCACTTGCGTCGATGACCACAGCGCGGCCACCTCCGAGAAGACTGGCGAGTTGTCGATGGACTTGAGCGACAAGCTCCTGCGCCAGAGGCGCCCCCACCTCTCCTTGAAGCGGTCCGAGCACAAGAAATGCGTCTGAAGTTTTGCGCGTCTCTTGCGCCACCCACACATAGCCTTCGCCATATTGCGTGGCGACAAACCGGGGCTCCCTTGCGTCGTCCTTCAAATGCCGGCGCAGCTTATTGACGAGAAAATCGACATTCCGCTCGCCCGCCTCGCGACCAGTTTGACTGAGGGATTGAGCCAACTCACTCCGTGTCACCACGGCTCCTGCTCTCCGTGTCAGGGTCAGCAGCAAGGTGCGTTCTTGTCGGGTGAACACCACGACACAGCCATCCGCACGTCGTGCCGACCGCATCGAAGTTTCAAAATCAACACCTTCGTATGAAGGCATCCCCCCTCCTAAAACCGACCCCATCACAAACAAAATTCAAAAATCAAACAGTGAGCTAACAATCACACAATAGTCTTCATCACTCAAACGCAAATACCACAAAGGAGTGATCATGACCAAAACCAATTACGACTATGGAAATACACCCCTTTGGAGCGCCATGATTAGCGCCAGATCGAACGGCGCCATCAAACAAATGTCAGAGCGTTATTCATGTGACGCTCCAGCGCCACTCGACACGCCTTCAGCCACTGTGTGGCAGCGCATGGCTGGCTGGCTGAAACGCACCGATTAGAAGCAAAAAGGCCCCGATGCTGAGCACCGGGGCCTTCATACTTAGAGCAAAGCTCTAGCGATTAGCGCAGATCGAAACGGTCTGCGTTCATCACCTTGGTCCAAGCCGCCACGAAGTCACGAACGAACTTCTCAGCATTGTCCGCCTGGCCGTACACCTCTGCGATTGCGCGCAGCTGGCTGTGCGAACCAAAGATGAGGTCAGCGCGGGTCGCGGTCCAACGCGCTTCGCCAGTCACACGATCAACGCCCTGATAGACATTGTCGCCAGCTGGGGTCCACTTGGTGGACATGTCCAGCAGGTTGACGAAGTAGTCGTTGGTCAGCGCTTCTGGGCTGTCGGTGAAGACGCCATGTTCATTGACGCCAGCCTTGAGCACACGCAGACCACCAACCAGTGCGGTCATTTCCGGAGCGGAAAGGCCGAGCAGCTGTGCACGGTCAACCAGTGCAGATTCTGGCGACAGGCGCTGCTTGCGGTAGAAGTTACGGAAACCGTCTGCCTGTGGTTCGAGCCACTTGAAGCTGTCAGCGTCGGTCTGTTCGTCGGTCGCGTCAACGCGGCCTGGGGTGAACGGAACTTCGATAACAACGCCAGCGTCGAGCGCTGCCAGTTCAACACCGACAACACCGGCCAGAACGATCAGGTCAGCAAGCGAAACACGCTTGGAGCCGGTCTGGGACTCGTTGAATTCAGCCTGAATTTCTTCGAGCGCAGCAAGCACTTCTGCAAGCTGTTCTGGCTGGTTGACTTCCCAGTCCTTCTGCGGCGCGAGACGAACGCGAGCGCCGTTTGCACCGCCGCGCATGTCCGAACCACGATAGGTCGAAGCCGAAGCCCAAGCGGTCGAAACCATAGCCGATACCGAAAGACCAGCGGCTTCGATGTCGCCCTTAAGAGCCACGATGTCAGCATTGTCGATCAGCGCAAAGTCACGCGCTGGAAGCGGGTCCTGCCAGATCAGTTCTTCCGATGGAACTTCCGCGCCGAGGTAACGAGCCTTCGGGCCCATGTCGCGGTGGGTCAGCTTGAACCAAGCGCGCGCAAATGCGTCAGCCAGTTCATCTGGGTTCGCCAGGAAGTGACGGGAGATCTTGTCGTAAGCTGGGTCCATGCGGAGCGCCAGATCGGAGGTCAGCATCGCTGGAGCCCAGCTCTTGCCTTCGATATGCGCATCCGGAACAGTGCCAGCACCGGCGCCGTTCTTTGGCGTCCACTGCTTTGCACCAGCTGGCGAAGTGGTCAGTTCCCATTCAAAACCATAAAGGTTTTCAAGGAACTTGTTGCTCCACTGGGTCGGGGTCTGCGTCCAGATGACTTCGAGACCCGACGAAATGGTGTCTGCACCCTTGCCCGAACCAAACTTGCTGTTCCAGCCGAGGCCCTGTGCTTCGATTGGCGCGCCTTCTGGCTCAGCTTCAACCAGCGATGCGTCGCCCGCACCGTGGGTCTTGCCGAAGCTGTGACCACCAACGATCAGTGCAACGGTTTCGTAGTCGTCCATCGCCATACGGGCGAAGGTGTCACGAATGTCACGAGCAGAATCCAGCGGATCGGCGTTACCAGCCGGACCTTCTGGGTTCACATAGATCAGGCCCATCTGCACAGCGGAGAGGGCGTCGTCGAGCTTGCGCTCGCCGGTGTAACGCTCAGCGTCCGAAAGCCATTCGCCTTCCTGACCCCAGTAGATGTCCAGTTCTGGAACCCAGGTGTCAACGCGGCCGCCAGCGAAACCAAAGGTCTTGAAGCCCATGGATTCGAGCGCAACGTTACCGGTCAGGATGAACAAGTCAGCCCAGGAAATACGGTTGCCGTACTTGCGCTTGATTGGCCACAGCAGACGGCGGGCCTTATCAAGGTTGACGTTATCTGGCCAAGAGTTCAGCGGCGCGAAACGCTGCTGGCCTTCGCCACCGCCACCACGACCGTCCTGAACACGGTAGGTGCCAGCGGAGTGCCAAGCCATACGGATCATGAACGGGCCATAGTGACCCCAGTCGGCTGGCCACCATTCCTGGCTGTCGGTCATCAGCGCGCGAAGGTCTGCCTTGAGGCCTTCGTAGTCGAGCTTTGCAAACTCTTCAGCGTAGTCGAATTCTTCGCCAAGCGGGTTCGCTTGAGCAGAATGCTGGTGCAGGACCGAGAGGTCGAGCTGGTTTGGCCACCAGTCGCGGTTCTGCGTACCGGCCTGCTGCTTGCCATGATTCACCGGGCACTTGCCTGTCGGTGCTGCGTCTTTCTGGTCAGGGAATACGTTATCTTCCACAGCGGGGCTCCTTTTTATTGGCCCCACATATACGGATTCGCACGCCATAAGGCCAATTGATAATTCTACCAATCATGATAAGATTATCTTATCATGCAAATCTCGTTGAAACAGATGCGTTACGCCGTTGCAGTCGCCCGCGCTGGCCATTTTGGCCGTGCTGCGGAAACCTGCGCAGTCACCCAACCTGCCCTGTCTCAACAGATCCTCGCCCTAGAGGCCCTGTGTGGCACGCCTTTGTTCGACCGGTTGAAAACGGGCGTTCGCGTCACCCCATTCGGTCAAGAGTTCGTTCTGCTCGCCGAAGAGGCCCTCCGCAGTGCCGAAGCGCTCGACGCTTTCGCCTTGCGTCACGCCGACCGCCCCGATCGCCCTCTCCGCTTTGGTCTTATCCCCACGGTCGCGCCTTACCTGCTGCCCGAAATTTTCCCAGCGCTGGGCCAGACCATGCCCGATTTGCGCTTTGCGATTTCCGAAGCGCAAACCGATAATTTGCTCACCAGTGTCCAGGACGGACGTCTTGATCTCGCGCTGATCGCCACCGAGCCACCACAAACCGGCCCACGCCTTGTGGTTCATGCCCTATTTGAAGATCACTTCGTTCTGGCCACGCCCAGCAATGAAATTGTCCAGCAGCCGGTTTCGCTCGACACCATCGCTCCTGAACGCATGCTCCTGCTTGATGAGGGCCATTGCTTCCGCGATCAGGCCATTGCCGCCTGCGGCCTGCCGGGCCGTGGCAAGAGCACGTTTTCCGCGACCTCGCTCTCAACCATTGTGGAGTTCGTCGCCTCAGGCCAGGGCGTCACCCTGCTGCCTGAAATTGCGATGCGCAAAGAAGGCCATAACCCGCGCATTGCGGTCCATCGTCTCAATGACCCAACCGCAACCCGTCAGTTGCGGCTCGTCTGGCGCGAAGCCACGCCCTTTGGCAAAACCTTTGAAGCCATTGCCCATCAGATCCGCCAGGCCCAACCGCCAACCGCCGCCTAGGCCTTGCTGCGACGGTAGCGTCTCAAACCGTCCCACGAGTAGATCGCCAAGGCGAACCAGATCAGGGCAAAGCTGGCAAATCGCACCGGATCAATGCTCTCACCAAAATAGGTAATCGCCAGCACAAAGGTGATGGAAGGCGAGAGATACTGCAGCATGCCAATCGTCGTCATGCGCAGGCGGCGAATGCCATATGCAAACATAATCAACGGCAAAGCTGTCGCCGGACCGCTCATTACCAAGAGCGTCATCAGCTTGGGATCAGCATGAACCCCCGCCCCGTTCGCCGCAAAATAAAGCCCTACCAGCACCATGGCGATGGGCGACACGACAATCGTCTCAACAAACAGCCCTGAAGTTGAGCCCACCTGCGCAGTCTTGCGAATATAGCCATAGGCCGCAAAACTCAGGGCTAGGCTGAGCGCAACAAGAGGCACCTTGCCCAGCGCCACCCACTGAATAGCAATCGCGAGACACGCCACCGCAATCGCCGAATACTGCACGCGGTTCTGTTTTTCTCCCAAAAGCGCGATGCCAATGGCGACGTTGACGATGGGGTTGATGAAGTAGCCAAAGCTGACCTCCAGCACCTGCCCGCTTTCGACCGCCCACACATAGATCAGCCAATTGCCAAACAGCAGCAGCGCCGAGCTGGCCAAAACCGCCAAGGTTCGCCGATTGGCCAAAACCGCCTTAACTTCGCCAAATCCAGTGGTGAAGGCGAGCAAGAGCCCGACAAACAGCACCGACCAAAGCGCCCGCTCTGCCACCACCAACACCGAGCCCGCGGGCTCAAGAAAGTGGAACAACACCGGCAAAACGCCCCAGGTGGAATAGGCCCCGACCGCGGCGAGAACCCCACTATTGTCGTTCGCCTTGGCAGGCTGTGGACCACGAACACGATTTGGCGAAGACATAGAACTACCCCGGCACGGACCCGTGCCCCTTGGCAGTAACAGGCTCACAGCACGCCATCAATTGGCCCCGCGCGCCTCCGGTATAAACTTTGCCACCCTTGGCAAACTTTTGACTCTATCCCACGTTGTACTCAGTGACCGCACTTGAACGCGGGACCATAGAGAGGAGAAACAGATGAAAACTGTCACCTGGATCCTGATTGCCAACGGCACGCAAGCCCGCGTTGTCGAATACAACGGCCCCAATAAGGGTCTCACCACAATTGGCGCCCTCGATTGGTCGATAGAGCCCCTGCAAGCGCAAGACATCAACACCGATAAAGAGGGCAAGGGCAAAACCTCAGACAAAAGCCCCGCCCAATTGCGCGAAGCCGATTTCATCAAGGAAGTTGCCGCCCGCCTCGATAAACGCGCTCTCAAAAACGAATTCCAACGCCTCGTCATCGCCGCCGCCCCGATTGCCTTGGGCAATCTGCGCAAGGCGATGTCCGAGCACGTTAAAAAGACCATTATCGCTGAGTTGGACAAAGACCTGACCAACATCCCCACCGACCAAGTCGGCAAGCATTTCGACGGCATTATTCCCGTCTAACTCAAACCTTCGGCACACTCGCTGCCATCCCTCCCCCGACCCGGGGGAGGCTAGGTGGGGGTATGTCCGCCACCGTCCGAAGTCAGATCATCCCGTTTGGATAATCTGAGGGCAGAAAGCCATGACTGCTACGCTCGAATGGCTGGATTGACGAAGGTGACACACCAGCCTCGCCACACACCCGATCTGCCTCCCTCCCCCTCGAGGGGAGGGATTGAGGGTGGGGGGACTAAACCCTCAAACGCGAACGCCTAAACCGCGTCCTCGTCCTCATCTTCGTCATCCACCCCGCTCAGCACGTCCAAAAACTGCAAGAGCAGTGAATTGACCAAGTCCGGTCGTTCAACGCTTGGAATATGCGCCACGCCCTCAAGCACCACGGCAAATGCATTGGGCATGGTTTCCGACAAGGTTTCGTGGCGCTCAACCAGCGCCGTAAAATCCTCATCGCCAACGATCAGCAGCGCTGGCGCCGTCAGATCCTCTGTGCGATCCCACGCCTTTGGCCGCGCGATCTCTCCCGTCAGCTCCGGCTTGCGCAAAATATTGCCGTTCATCTCCATAAACAGCGCCCGCGCATCCCCGCCCACACGGCCGCTTTTCGCCCGAGGTCCATCCAGCCATTGATGGGTGATAACCTTATTGAGCATGTCGAGATCACCGCGATCCCATGCGTCTTCTTCGGCCATTTCAATGGCGCGTTCTTCCGCCGTCGCCGTCCATGGCGCGCCTGTCACCGAAGTCCCAATCAGCACCAGACCCAACACGCGTCCCGGATGCGCCAGCGCAAAGTCGATGGCGAGGCCACCGCCCATCGAGCAGCCGACAAACAGCGCCGCGTGAATATCGAGCGCGTCGAGCAAGGCTTCGAGATCGTCGAGATGGTTGAAAGCTTCGTCGGTGCTGGTGGTCTCGCCATAGCCCCGTCGATCATAGGCAATGGCGTGCCAACCGGCATCCGCCACCGCGCTCATCTGCTCGGCCCACATGCGTTTGTCGCAAACACCGGCGTGCAGGAAAATGATCGGGAGCCCGTCCCCCTGTTCTACCCCCTCGATGGTTGCGCCACCAATGTCGATAGAAAAGGGTTCTGCGGTCATTTTAGGAACTCACTCTGCGATACTGGCGCAGAAGGTAATCTCTTTGATCGGCGCAAACCAGCAACCGTCTCGATCCGCTACCGGAAAAAAGCGCCCCAATTGTGCGGGCGACCGACCGGGCTGACTATCTGCGGCGATCACATAACCAAGACCAGCGCCATCGGCCTCATGGGCGAAAACGAAAGTGTCGCCGTTTGGCAGAGCAAAGGTAATGCCGCCACCGTCGACTGCCACGTCACACGCGAAGCTGTCGTAGCCAGTCAAAGAGCATTCCCCAGAAGCCCCCAGCGCGGGCACTGCGAGAGCGCAGCAGAACAGCAATGCCGCTCCCGTCAAAAACCTCTTCATCAAATCCCCCAGAAAGCCAAGGCTCCGCAACCGCGGTGGTTTTGCACAGCTTACCGTAGAAAGTCCAGCGGCCTCAAAGGGTTTTCGCATCCTCCTGCCGCAATGGTAAAACAGCCCCTTAATTGAGCTTGAGCAGGGTGTTAAGCGCGTTCGAAATGTCGGCCTGAGTGTAAGGCTTTGAAACCACAGGACTGTCCTGCCATTCCGCCGACAGCCCCTCGCGTCCGTACCCCGTTGCAAAGAGGATCGGCACGCCCCGGTCGGCCAAAATCTTCGCCACGGGGAACACCGAGGAACCACCGATATTGACGTCCAATATCGCAGCATCGGGCTGTTCAACCGACGCCGCCAGCGATTGGGCTTGGTCGATCCACATCGCTTCACCCACGATTGTGAACCCCAAATCCTCCAAAATGTCTTCGAGATTGAAGAGGACGAGCGTTTCGTCCTCGACCACAAAAATCTTGCCGGATGGATTAGCCAAAATCGCCCTCCTGCGCGCCATAAGCTGCTGGGGGCACCGACAACAGTGCCGAAAATCCCTCAGCGGCATAACGCTGGTTGAGCGTCCCACCCAATTCACCGGTCACGACCGTGCGCAAGAGGCGCGAGCCAAATCCGGTTCGCGTCGGCTCCGCCACACGTGGGCCGCCGCGTTCCACCCAGTTGATCATCAATTCCGTGTTGGCGCCCTGCTCCCAACTGACCGACAACACACCATCGGCCGAGGACAGAGCGCCATGCTTGGCGGCATTGGTCGCCAGTTCATGCAACACCAACGCCAGCGCAATCGTCGACTTGGCGTTGATCGGGATGATCGGCCCGCCATAGCGCACGCGCTCATCGTCAAACGCCGAGAGCTCCTCTCGCACCAATTGGCCGATTTCCGTGTCGCGCCAACTGCGCTGGCTCAAAATCGTATGGGCCTTTGAGAGCGCAATCAGCCGAGATTCAAAATTAGATCGGGCCGTGTCGAGGTCATCGGTCGTCCGCAAGGTCTGCCGCGCGATCGATTGCACCGTCGCCATCGTGTTCTTGACCCGATGGTTCAGCTCATCGATCAGCAGGCGCTGCCGCCGCTGCGCTTTAACGGCCTCGGTTCGATCAATCCCATGCACAAACACACCGGTGATATGGCCGTCACGATCCTTGATCGGGTTAAAAGTGAAATCGAGATAGCGCTCCAAAGGCGGCTGGCTCGGATCATTGTTGATGATCACCTTCGCCGCCTCGGCACTATGGAAATATCCCTCGTGATAGACCCGGTCGAGCAACAGGAAGAACCCTTGCTCAATCATTTCCGGCAGGGCGTCCGCGCCAGCCATGCCCAAAGTCGCGCGATTGTTCACCATCGTCGCGAACCCATCGGAGGCGAATTTGATTTCGTGGTTCGGGCCCGACACCACCACCACAAAGCCCGGTGCCTGCTGAAAGAGCCTGCGAAACTCTTCGGCCGTTTTTTCAGTCTCACGCGTGCGTTCGATCAACTGTGAGGCCGCCGGAAACGCTGCGACCGCCAGCGCCCCATCACCATCGGCACTCGCCAACTCGGACACATCCACCGCCTGCTGCAAGATGTATTCCACCTCACCATCCTCGCCAAAAATAGGCACTTGGACGGCGGTCCAATACTTGTCGCGGATCGTGCCGTCCGCGCCAGCGATGGGGTAATGCAGGTAAGGAAGTGTCTGACGCAGCCCCGTCTCCAAGACGCGCTCATAGGATTGCTGGAGTTTATCGCGCCCTTCTCCCGGATTAGGGAACAGGTCGCGCACCATCCGCCCCACGACGTTTTCGCGCTTGCGTTCGGCGGCCTCCAAATAGGCCGCGTTCACAGCCACAATGCGCAGCTCGCGATTGAG
The DNA here is from genome assembly GCF_012847305.1 of Devosia sp. MC1541. Taxonomy (NCBI): domain Bacteria; kingdom Pseudomonadati; phylum Pseudomonadota; class Alphaproteobacteria; order Hyphomicrobiales; family Devosiaceae; genus Devosia; species Devosia sp. MC1541. The sequence continues at coordinate 47,269 of NZ_JABBDZ010000005.1, read as the reverse complement.
AAGGAGGTAGGGACTGGGGAGCGCCTCAAAGACGCGGGAAAAGACCGTCACATCCATGCGCGCGTCAGCCCCTTACAAAAATAGTCCGAAACCGGAAGACGTTTACGTCTAACATTGGTTCCCGCCATAAGCAGAACTGCCATACGAAACCGGCAAACAAGAGCAGCTTTCCCTCACATTGCTTAAGGCCCAATGAAGAGAACACTGCTTTTTTCTCTAGGTGGAGGCCGGAGAACTTTTCTAGACTTATCCCCGCCAACATAACCTAAGTTAGTTTCATGCCCGTTGTGCCCATGAGCACGGTCATGACGAGTGAACGGGACGCAATGGCAGATGCAATGGGGTCGCCCATTGCTGATCCAACCTCTGGACCTGGTAGTCAGCGTGATACCCTAGGGCCAAGATCGTGGCGGCCGCTGCCAGCGCTGCCACAGCCAAGCCCAAATGCGGCAGCGCAATTGGGCGACAGCTTCTTGCGATGACGGGCCTCGTCATTGGCCAGATCGCCCAGAGGTGAGGATGGTCTGTCACTCCGGCGAGGCGGAAACCTCACCCTTTTCACCACCCCTTTTATCGAGGCCAAGTCTCGCCGGGGTTGCTCATCCAACAAAAAACCGGCCCCGAAATTCGGGACCGGCTGAATGTGTTGCTCGTCTTGAACAGACTTAGCGGGTCAGCGGCTTGTAGGTCGCGCGCTTTGGATTGACGGCATCGGCGCCAAGACGACGGACCTTGTCCGCTTCATAGTCCTGGAAGTTGCCTTCAAACCATTCAACATGGCTATTGCCTTCAAAGGCCAGCATGTGGGTCGCCAGACGATCGAGGAACATACGATCGTGGCTGATGATCACTGCGCAACCTGCGAATTCTTCCAATGCTTCTTCAAGCGCTGCAAGAGTTTCGGTGTCGAGATCGTTGGTCGGTTCGTCGAGGAGGAGAACGTTCGAGCCCGCCTTGAGCATCTTTGCAAGGTGAACGCGGTTACGCTGACCACCCGAAAGATTGCCAACCTTCTGCTGCTGATCGCCACCCTTAAAGTTGAAGGTGGAGGTGTAAGCGCGCGAGTTCATTTCGCGCTTGCCGAGCATCAGTACGTCGTCGCCGCCAGAAATTTCTTCCCAAACGGTCTTATTGCCATCGAGCGCATCGCGGCTCTGATCGACATAACCAAGGTCAACGTTTTCAGCGACCGTGATGGTGCCCGAGTCTGGCTTTTCTTGACCGGTGAGCATCTTGAACAGCGTGGTCTTACCCGCGCCGTTCGGGCCGATGATCCCGACGATACCGCCCGGAGGCAGCTTGAACGAAAGGTTGTCGATGAGCAGACGATCGCCAAACGACTTGGAGATGCCTTCTACGTCGATAACATTGTGGCCAAGGCGTTCGCCTGGCGGAATGATGATCTGAGCGGTGTGCGACTGAGTACGCGCATCGTTGATCTTGACCAGTTCGTCATAGGCCTTGATACGCGCCTTGGACTTGGACTGGCGTGCCTGAGGCGACATGCCCATCCATTCCTTTTCGCGTTCCAGAACCTTGGCGCGAGCCGCGTCTTCGCTCTTTTCCTGCGCAAAGCGCTTGGCCTTGGCATCGAGGTAAGCGGAGTAATTGCCTTCGTAAGGCACGCCACGGCCACGGTCGAGTTCGAGAATCCAACCGGTCACGTTATCGAGGAAGTAGCGATCGTGGGTGATGATCAGCACAGCGCCTTCGAATTCACGAAGGTGACGTTCGAGCCATGCGGTCGTTTCAGCGTCCAAGTGGTTGGTCGGTTCGTCGAGCAGCAGCAGATCTGGCTTGGAGAGCAGCAGCGCGCACAGAGCCACGCGGCGCTTTTCACCACCCGAAAGATTGGCCACCGAAGAGTCGCCCGGAGGGCAACCAAGGGCTTCCATAGCCACTTCGACCTGGCTTTCCAGATCCCAGAGGTTCTGGCTGTCGATAACGTCCTGGAGCTTGGCCGCTTCGTCAGCGGTCTCGTCCGAATAGTCCATCATCAATTCGTTATAACGATCGATGACAGCCTTCTTCTCCTTAACGCCGAGCATGACATTGCCCAGAACGTCGAGGTTTGGATCGAGCTGTGGTTCCTGCTCAAGATAGCCAACCTTGGCGCCATCGGCAGCCCAGGCTTCACCGGTGAATTCGGTGTCGATACCGGCCATGATCTTGAGAAGCGTAGACTTACCCGAGCCGTTCGGGCCAAGGATGCCGATCTTCGCATCGGGGTAGAACGAGAGGTGGATGTTATCCAGAACCTTCTTGCCCCCGGCATAAGCCTTGGACATGCCGTGCATGTGATAAATGAACTGTCTGGCCATCGCCGCGTTCCTCGAATGGAAATTTGTGCCTCATTTAAGTGATACCCACCAGCTAAGCAACCGCCGCAGCAAAAGCCAAATGCCGCGCTTGCTCGGAATGTCGGCGTAATTTGAAGTCGGAGCTTATAAGTCAATGAACAGGACCATATCCTGGCCCCTAATCTCTGTTTTTCTGGTGTCTCCGGCATTTGCCGAAGATCTCCAGATCGTTCCCGATATCAGTCATTACACCCTGGATAATGGCCTACAGCTGGTGGTGATTCCCGATCACCGCGCTCCCGTCGTCACGCAAACGGCTTGGTACAAAGTTGGCTCAGCCGATGATCCGGTTGGTCAGTCCGGCATTGCCCACTTCCTTGAACACCTGATGTTCAAAGGCACCGAGAAATTCCCCGGAGGCACACTCGATCGTTTGGTCAGCGAATCCGGCGGCGACCACAACGCCTTCACCACCTATGACACCACCGCCTATCTCCAGGCCGTGCCCGCCGATGTGCTGCCACAGATCATGGAGATCGAGGCCGACCGCATGCGCAATCTGCTTCTGCCCGAGGAGGTGATCGCCTCCGAGCGCTCCGTTGTGGAGAACGAGCGTCGACAGGTCGTCGACTTTGATCCCGGCAGTGTTCTGAGCGAAGAGATCGACGCCACCCTCTTCCAGAACCACCCCTATCGCATTCCCATTATCGGCTGGGCCCACGAGATCGCGCAGCTCGATCAAAAAGATGCCCTCGGCGTCTATGAGCGGTTCTATGCTCCCAACAATGCAATCGTTGTGATTGCCGGAGACGTGACCCCAGATGCAGCACTCAAGTTGGCCGAAGAGACCTATGGCAAAGTTCCGCGCGGGCCAGACCTGCCGGAGCGCGTTCGCCCGCAAGAGCCTACCCAAGAGACCACGCGCACGGTGACCCTTTTGGATGACCGCGTAGCAACGCCAAGCTTTGTTCAGTCTTGGATTGTGCCCTCTTACCGCACGGCAGAGCCGGGCGAAGCGGAGGCACTCGACGTTCTCAGCGCCATCCTGAGCACCGGCACGCTCAGCCGTCTCAATCAGGAACTTTATATCAATTCCAGCGACGCCTCTTACGCCGCGACCTTTTACGATGGGGGCGCTTTTGACTATGGCACGTTCAGCCTGACCGCTTCGCCCCAACAGGGCATCGACCTCAAGGCGCTCGAAGCCAAAGCCTATGGCGAAATCGAAAAAATCATCGAGAACGGCGTCACCGATGCCGAGTTGGATCGCGTCAAAAACCGCTATCTGCGCAATATGATTTTCCGCCTCGATAGCGCTGCGGGCGTGGGCAATTACTATGGCTCTTGGCTCGTCAACGGCATGACCATCGACGAGATCAACAACCGCCCCAACCAGATCCGCGCCGTCACCTCGGCCGATATTCAGGCTGTCGCCGCCAAATACCTGCGCCCCGACATCTCCGTCACGGGCTATCTCCTGCCCAAGGTGCCAGCTGCAACCGGTGATGCCCCTGCGCCCACAGAGCCTGCCCCAAGCCTGGCCCCAGCAACCGAGGAGACAGTGCAGTGATCGCCTTCCCAATGCCCAAATCTGTCCGTCTCGCCGCCGTGCTCGCCCCCGTTTTGCTGGGCACGCTCACACTCCCGGCTGTCGCTGAATCAAAGTTCAAGCAGTTCACCACGCCTGGCGGCATCTCCGCATGGATGGTGGAAGATCAGACCTTCCCCATCATCTCCATGTCCTTCGCATTTGAAGCCGGAGCGACCAAGGAGCCTGCGGAAAAAGCGGGCGTGGCCGGCCTTACCGCCGCTGTCATGACCGAAGCTACCGCGCAGCTTGATCCAAACCAACTCGCCGCCAAGGTCGAAGAGGTAGGGCTTGATCTCCAGCTATCTGCCGACAAGGATTACTTCTGGGGAAGCGCCCGCACCACGAGCGACCACGCCGACGAGGCTTTTGCGCTCATGGCCGAAGTGCTCAACGAGCCTCGGTTCGCGCAAGACGATCTCGATCGCGTGCGCCGCATCGCCATTGAAAACATTCGACGCAGTGCCGAAGACCCGAGCTATCGCGCTTCGCTTTTGTGGAACACCGCCATTTATGGCGACCACCCCTATGCTCGCCCGACCATCGGCACCGAGGAAACGCTGACCGCGATTGTGCCAGAAGACCTGCGCGCCTTTTACAAGGCTGGTCTCTCGCGCGACACGCTCAAGATCGGCATCATCGGCGCCGTGACCGAAGCTGAGGCCGGCGCGATCATCGATAAGGCTTTTGGCGCACTGCCTGAAAAGAGCACGCTGCCGACGGTTGCAACGGCCGAGGTGAACATTGGCGAAACTCTCGCCGTGGCTTACCCGCTCCCTCAAACGAGCCTGCGCATCACCTATCCCGGCATCGCCATCGAAGACCCGGACTATTACCCGGCTCAGGTGCTCGTTGAGATGCTGGCGGGTGGTGGGATCAGCTCCATCCTCAACACCGAAGTGCGTGAAAAGCGCGGCCTGTCCTATGGCGTGAGCGGCGGCCTTGCCAATTTCCGCTATTCCAACCTCATCACCTTCGGCACCTCCACCGAGCCACAAAACGCGGCCGAAGCGCAAACGGTGATCAATGACATCTTCAAGCAGATCGCCGAAGAGGGCCCGACCCAAGAGCAGGTCGATCTCTATAAGCGCTATCTGGTCGGCTCCTACGCCATCAACAATCTTGGGTCCACCGGCGGTCTCGTCGGCACCATGGTCAGCAACCAATTGCTGAACCTGCCCCTCGATTACGTCGACACTCGGACCGAGTTGATTGAGGCGGTAACCCCAGAACGCGTACAGGCCGTCGCCAAACGCATCTTTAGCGCGACGCCAACAGTTCTCACTATCGGCCCAGAAGCCACAGAGTAAAACGCCAAGTTGGCGCGCCGATCACTTCTGCTCGGCGCGCCAGAATTGACTTAGATTAAGCGGAACGAAGTCATCACGCCTTTGTTATGCTGACACTTAGGGATTGTCAGCATGTCAGAACTTCTAACGCCTCCCGCGACGCATTCACGTCGCCCCTCCGCTTTTGAAAGTGTCGCCACTTTCTGCCTCATCGCCGCATTGCTTTTCTTCGGCGCAGGCATTTTTGTTCCTCTGGTTTTGGCGATCCTTCTCGCGTTTGCCCTCAACCCGGTCGTGTCCATGCTCAACCGCAGACTGGGTCTTCCCGACCCTGTCGCGGTTATTTTGGCCGTCCTTTTGGCCATGACCCTTTTGGCCGGTTTTGCGCTCCTCGCTGGCTCGCAAATCGCCCATCTGGCGCAAGAACTGCCGGGCTATCGCCAGACCATTCAAGGTAAGATTGAAGGCCTGCAAAGCCAGTTCAGCGGCCTGACCTGGCTGGATCAGTTCAATGGCATGATCTCCAATATCGACGCAGGCTTCGGCGGCAGTAGCGACGCGCCAGCCGTCACCGGCCAGATGAAGCCGATCCCGGTCTCCATCTCCAATGAACTGGGCCCCCTCAGCATCGTCACCTCGGTGATGGGCTCCATCGTTGGCCCTGTCGCGACCATTGCCATCGTCACCGTCTTCCTGATCTTCCTGTTGATGGGCCGTGCGGATCTGCAAGATCGCTTCATTCGCCTTGTCAGCGCCGGTCGCTATTCGCTCACCAACCTTGCCATCACCGACGCCAGCCGTCGCGTTGGCCGCTATCTCATCATCCAGTTGTGCGTGAACATCACCTACGGCGTCATCTTTGGCATTGGCCTCTGGCTCATCGGCGTGCCGAGCGCCCCTCTGTGGGGCATGATGATCGTGCTGTTCCGTTACATCCCTTTCGTTGGCGCGCTGATCGTTGCCGTGCTCCCCTTCGCCCTCGCCTTCGCGGTCGATCCGGGCTGGAACATGTTGCTGATGTCGGTCGGCCTCTTCCTCATCATCGACCTCACCACCGCCAATGTCATCGAGCCGCGCCTCTATGGCACCAGCACGGGCGTCTCCCCGCTGGCCATTCTGCTCTCCGCCATGTTCTGGGCCACGCTCTGGGGTCCTGTAGGCCTGATCCTCGCCACACCCATGACCGTCTGTCTCGTCGTGATCGGGCGACACCTGCCGCAGTTCCAATTCCTCGAAACCCTTCTCGGCAGTGAACCCGTGCTCTCGCCCGCCGAACGCCTCTACCAGCGCATGCTTAAAGGCGACACCGAAGACGCGATTGATCTCAGCGACGACTATCTCGAAGAAAATGGCCGTGCCGCGCTCATCGACGATGTCATGCTCCCGGCCCTGCGTCTGGGGACTACCGAGCTATCAGACCGCCCAGAGTCCCTACCCCAACGTCGCCAGCTCATCACCTCATTTGAAACCGTCATCGCCGACGTCTTCGAGCACGAGTTTGCCGATAATGCCTCCGTCCTCATCGTCGGCGGCCGCACCGAAATTGACGAAGCAGCCGCACGCCTCATCGGCCTAGAGCTGGCTGAGCGGACCATTCCCGCCACCATTCTTCCTCCCGGCGCCATCCGTCAGGAATCCATTGGCCGGCTAGACCTCGATCCGGTCGAAACCCTCGTACTGGTGTTCATGGGACGCGATGTGCGCGCTCAATGCCGCTATGTCGCTCGCCGTATTCGCCGCATGAGCCCCAATGTGCGCCTCATAGCTATCCTCACCAATGCGCTTGCCGCCGACGAAACCGCTGAATCGCTCCATGTCGATAACGTCTACCGCGACTTCCACAGCGCCGTAGATGGCATCTCGGAAGTCGCAACACCAAAAAGCATCGAGCCTTGGGAAGAAGTACCGCAACCCTTCGCCGGTCTTGGTCGCGGTGATGATGCTCTGGGTCAGGAACTTGACGCGATTGCCGAGCGCTTCGGCGTCCCAGCAGCGCTCATCAATCTGATCGATGATGATCGTCACCTCGACGATGGCGATGCTGCCAAACTCACCCAGCTGGTTGTTACCGACAACGCTCCACTGATCGTCCACGCAGCTACGCCTGACGAACGCATCGGCGACAACTCATATCTCGTGACCAATGGAATAGACTTCTACGCCGCAGTCCCGTTAACGGTCGCCAACGGCACCACCCCGCTCGGCGCACTGGTCCTCTTGGATTATGAGCCACACGAGGGCTTCACCGAAGACGATCTCGCACGCCTCAGACAAGAGGCCACAAAGCTCGTCGAAAACTTCGCTTAGCAACAATCCCAGTGCCCGCGTAACAGCGGGCACTACTCCGCCGGCAGCGCGGCGACGGACGAACGGCCATCTGCAATGACCTGATCACGCCCGGCCTTCTTGGCAACATAGAGCCGCCTGTCCGCCTCTGCCAGCAGCTGTGGTCCGCTCAAAATGCCCGTCTCAACCAGGCCAATGCTCACCGTGACCTTCAATCCCGGGGCCAGATCACTAAAGTCCGTATCCCGCACAGCGGCCGTAATTTGCCAGGCAAGTGGCGCCGCAGCTTCCAACGACACATTTGGAAATAGCAGTCCGAACTCTTCGCCCCCGATGCGGTAAGGCCGCATGGCCGGATCGATCGTGCGCAGCAGTTGTGCGACCCTACGCAGAACCTCATCCCCGACAATATGCGAGTATTGGTCGTTGACGAGTTTGAAGTGGTCGATGTCGAGGATGGCTAACGACGACTTCTCATGGCCGATGGTCTCGAAGGCACTGTTAAACGCACGCCTATTCGGGATCTCCGTGAGCGGATCGACACCCGCCTGCATCTCAAGCTCTTCCGTTCGCTTGCGCAATTTGTCGTTCGTCAACTGCATATCGACCACGACAGCGCGTTGCCGCGTCCGATCATCACTCTGCCGGATATAGGCCGCATGAAAACTGCGATGGAACGACAAGGCGCGTGCGAAATCGCCCTTGAGCTCCCAAATATCAGCCAAGCGCTGCAAGCTTTGAACGATCTGATCACTGATGGAATGTTGCGATGCGATCCGCTCGGACTCGACATAAGCGGCAAGCGCCTCGTCAATGCGCCCCATATTCCGAAACACCTCGCCCCTTGTGTAGAGCATATGCGTTCGCGCTCGCGGGCCATGCTTGCCAGGCAAGGTCTCAGCTTCCACTAAATCTTTCAGCGCCCGGTCGAAGTGGCCGCAATACGCCAACAGTTCTGCACTGTTACACAGCGCCACCGACAAATTCCAAAGGTCACCGGCGGCCCGCGACACATCGGCGGCAGCCCTTAGGGTTCTGGTCGCATCATCGATGACCTGCTCGCCATTCATACCGGGATCGATCTTGTCGGCGACCAATATTGCCGAGAGGGTGGCGTAAGATCGGTTGACCAACGTCAGGGCAATCGTGCTCTCGTCGCCGGACGCATAGGCGAGATCAAGCGCCTCTTTCAGCATCTGCGATGCCAAGGCTCTCTCATTGCAGATGACCAGCGCTACGGCCTTACAATTCAGCGCGAACGCATGAAGTGCAGGATCAGCCGTTCGCGAGGCGATAACCACAGCCTCACTGGCGGTCTCAAAGCTAATGTCGCTCAGGCCCAATTCCAAAATCAGCCACGAGTAAACTGCCAGAGACAGGGCATGGCCCCAATCGTTCTCCGTCTGCGAGAAATAATTGCGGGCAGCGTCCGCGGCCTGCATGCCTTCGTGAGGATAGCCCAGCTGCAAGCAGAACCATCCGATACACCGGTTGCATTCCGCCTCAGCCTCGAGGTCGCCTGCAGCTTGGGCCTGTGTCAGCAACACGCGCGCTTGCTCCAGCCCCTCGAACGAGCGGCCAACACGTCCATGGTCCCAACACTCTCGGGCGAGCTCTACCAGCTGCTTGTTTGAAACGTCGTTCAATAAACCCTCCGATAGAGCTAACCTGACCGACTTATGTAAATAAATTTAGAAATAAAAATCAAAAATCTACATCAGATGACAAGAGACTGTCTGCGCTACTAAAATACTTCTCTACAATACCGGCCGAATGCTAATCGGAACTGATTTAAAAGCGGGCGTCTTACTGCGCGGATCAACTTCCGTCCCCACGAGCACATTGGCCTCGGGGTAATAAGCCATGGCGCTTCCTGCCGGCAGATCAAAGCTGGTGGCAAAGCCCACCATCTCGCCGGCCTCTGAAGAAACGGCAATTCGCTCCCCTTCGCTGACCCCAAAACGCGCCATGTCTTGCGCATTAAGAAACACCGAATAGCGCCCCGACTTGCCGCGATAGCTGTCCTCTTCCTCATAGATAATGGAATTGAACTGCCCCTCGCTGCGCACGGTCGCGAGAATCAACTGATCTGACCTCATCGCCGGAATTGGCGTCACCACAAAATGCGCCTTGCCATCCACCGTGCCGAAACTAGGCGTGTGCATGACCCGGTTCTGGATATGGAATTCGCGCTTAGCGACATCAATATCGGCCAAGCCCTCCATGCCCGGAACAATGGCAGCAATGGCGTCGCGAATTTTGCTGTGCTTGGAAAAGCCGTCAAAATCAATTGGACTGCCGGGCAATATCCGCTGTCCCAATTGCCCCAAAATCCAGCTTTCTGGTCGCACAGTCTCGATGCGTTCTATGCCGCCATCCGAGAGGCGAACGAAGTTGAACATCGACTCTTGCGTTGTCGGTTCCCATTCTTCGTCGCGCGCCGTCACCGGCAAGATCATCACCTCACCATCGCCCAGCCCATGAACATGGCCCTGATTGAGCGTGGTAGTCAGAAACAGCTTGAACCCAATATTGCCCATGGCCCGGCTGGAAAACGCTGTGTCTGGCGTCGCCGCCCACAGATTGCCGCCCATAATCACAGCGGCATCAATTTCCCCCGCCTCGGCGCGCTTCATGCACGCCATGGTGTCGAGCCCCTTCTCCTCAGGGAAGGTGACGCCAAAAGCCTCCTCCATTTTGGCCAACACATCCTTGGCCAAAACAGGCTTCACACCAATCGTGCCGATGCCCTGCACATTGGAGTGCCCGCGCAGTGGCAACAGGCCCGCGAAGCGTTTGCCCAACATGCCGCGCACCAGAGCAAGATTTGAAATCGCCTCAACATTGGCAACGCCATGAACATGGTGGGTCATCCCCATGCCCCAGGCAAAAACCGCGTGTTTGGCTCGCCCATAATTGGCCGCCACACGTTCGATCTCTCCTCGTGCAATCCCGCAGGCCGAAACGATCTCGTCCCAGCTCAGTGCCTCAAGATCGCTCCTGAAAACCTCGAAATCAGCACCGTGGGCTCGAATAAAATCCGCGTCCTCGGTCCCCTGCTCAAGCACGGCCTTAGCCAGTCCCTTGAACAGCGCGATGTCCGAGCCGATGCGCGGCTGCAAATAGTCTGACGCAATATCGCTCCCGCCCTTGAGCATGGACATCGGCGATTTCGGCACCGCAAACTTGACCAGACCCGGCTCCTTGGCCGGGTTGATCACAATCACCTGCCCGCCCCGCACGCGGCAGTTCTTGAGCATATGAATAAAGCGCGGGTGGTTAGACGATGGATTGGCCCCGATGACAAAGATCAAATCGGTCCCGGTCAAATCCTCTAATTCAACGGTTGCCGTGCCCTTGCCGATTGTCGTCGCAAGGCCCTCGCTGGTCGCCTGATGGCAATAATAGGAGCAATTGTTGACATTGTTGGTTCCATAGGCCCGCGCCAGCAATTGGAACAGGAACCCCGCCTCATTCGAGCTGCGGCCGGACGAATAAAAGAAGGTGCGCCGCGGGTCGGTCTCGGCCAAACGGTGTGCTGCATGCTCAAGCGCAGTGTCCCAATCAATCGGGACAAACCTGTCTGATCCGGCGCGACGGAACAACGGCGTCCCCAAACGCCCCAGATGTTCCATTTCTTTGCCGGTCAGCTCGCCCAACTCGGCAATGCTGTGTTCAAATATTGGATGTGGAATGGCGGGCTGGATATCGGTCGACTGCGCCTGCACACTCTTGTTGCAAACCGATGGAAACTCATCGAGTTCGTTGGTCATGCCGCCGTGCTGGCCACCCATGCCATAGGCGCAAGCCTTGCAGGTGTTCTTGGCCGTCAGTGCCTTGGTGGCTTTGCCCACCCCCATCTTGCCGATGGTTGAGAGCGTATAGAGCACCTTCTTGGGGCCACCGCCCACAATTGCACTGGTATCGGCCACGAAACTTACCCTCCCCCGAAACAGGTCGGCTATTCTCATGCCCTGACGAGGCAGACGCAAGTGCTGGCTGCGCGAGTTTGAGAAGTGAGGATGATTTTGGTTTTCAAGAAAACCCGCCCCGATCTGTTCCCGTTCCCTCCGTTGAACAAATCGGGGCGTTAAGCCCGGGCGCCCTTATCACCCGAGCCGGGTAACTGAAAACTCAGTGGAGGCAAGTGCTACATGCTCATTGCCCTGCACGCCATTGGCCAAAAGGTTAGTGCGCCATCAGAAAAACCTAGGCTCTGAACCTGTGCAAGCATTTTCAAACAAAATCGCCGCGAAAATCTTTTGCTGCCTATTTCCTGCGCTTTGTGCTGCCTTTTTGAAGACCACAAAACCGAGAAGGGCCGGCCATAGGCCGACCCTCTTTTGTTGCCGTTTTGCTCTTTTAATAAACGAACATCGTCAGCTGCGAGCCATTGCGATGAACTGCAAACACTCGGTCTGGCTTGTGCGAGGTACGGCTCAGCGAAGCATTGAGCAGAGCATCCCCCGAAACGGCATATTGAAGATTTGGGGCCATGCCGGTCTGGGCCATGGCCGACTTCAGCCAGTTGCGCAGTTCTGGACAGACATTGACCTTCTGCACCTGCACATTGCTCGCACGGTTCCAACCGTCAAACTTAGTGCCCTGCATCATCTGTGCGAGCTGACCGCTCGAAACGCCATTGCAGACGATCCCTGCAGCACCGGGGCCGCCGCTGCCGTTTAAACCGCCGGCGCCAAGCGCACCAAAGTTGATGACCTGCATCCCGCCACCAGCACCAGGTGCGCCCGGATTGCCCGGATTACCGGGAGTACCCGGCCCGCCAGGACCACCAGGGCCTCCAGGTCCACCCGGAAGGATACCGATACTCACCACGTCAGGCCCTAGCAGGCCAACGTCGACAAGCGTCGTTCCACCCAGACCAACATTTGCATTGATGCCACCGCTAGTGTTCACATTGGCCGTAACGGCGCCATTGCCGATGTTGGCGTCGAGCAAACCGCCACCGCCACCACCAAGACCGACGTCAATCAACGCCCCCGTATCCGCATCGCCAGAACTAACGCCAACGAGGCCGCCAACATTGAGGCCACCACCGGAATCCGAGCTGGAGCCTCCGCCTCCGCCCAAACCGCCGGTAACAGTCTCGGTGACCGAGCTCAGTGTGTCCGTGACACCGCTGAGCAAGCCACCGCCACCGCTATCACTTCCGCCGCCACCAAGAAGACCTCCCAAAAGTCCCTGAGAATGTGCCGGAATAACCGATCCTACCATCAGCGCCGCAGACAGTAGGACAATGCCCATTTTCGTCATGATCAACTCCCGTAAGCGCGAAACACGCTATACGGATAAATCCGCATGAATACTTATGTTGCATCACGAAGGTCTAAGCTAAAAACACAGAAATCAAAGAGTAACGACACTCAATTCAACTTAATTCAAATGCAATTCAGATTGAATTCTCAATTCACTATACCCTTAGTAAAAGAGCGCGAAGTCGAAACTTCGCGCTCCTGGGAACTGAGCAAGGAGCGTCAGCCTCACTCACTTCACCCTCTTCAGGCCGACAGATCGCCAGCCTATTTTGGGTCGGGGATTGGTAGATTTCCGAAGGCCACGCTGGCGCTAAACATCCCGTAAAACCGTGAAACTGCAGATGCCAATAAAAACGCCCGGTCGAAACCGGGCGTTTTTAACGGAGTGTGATGGGTTACTGAACCCAACCACCGTCCTTGCACTGCTCAAGCGTGATCCCGCTGAGATCAATCGTGGTTGTGGCCTGAGCTAAACCCTCGGCAGGCGGCTTGTCGCCATCGGTTGGCTCTGCATTCGGCAGCGCCCCAGCGGCAGCGTCGCTCAGAGTATTCTTATCAGTCGAGTTCATTTCTGAGGAAGCCCCTGCAGCGAGAGCGATTTCATCGCATTTGGCCTGCACAGCAGCCACATCGCCTTCAATCACGGGATTACCAGAGATGGTCTTGGCGTCTTGCGCCATCGCTGGAACGACCATCATGCCAACAGTTAGTGCAAAAATTGAAATTGCTGATTTCATATGCATTTTAGTGTCCTGTATGGTGTTTCGTACAAGAGCTCTTGCTCGTCCGATAAATGGTAGTGCGGTCAAAACGTTCCGATGAGTGCGATCACGGCAGAAAAACTGATCTATGCTGACCTTCAACGAGCTCGCGGCATTGGCCGGGTTTCGACGAAACAATTCGGCGGTCGGACGCATTTAGCCAGCTTGTACCAAGATGGCTGCGCCAAGATCCGCCTGCCAAAAACTCATTCACAATCGCTGGAAGCCGTACTCATCAACACCGCTGGCGGCATCACCGGTGGCGATCAAATTGAGTGGGAAGCGTCCGTCGAAGCAGATGGCCACCTCGTTCTGACCACCCAAGCTTGCGAACGCAGCTATCGCTCCACCGGCCAAACGGCCCGTATCCAGACCACTCTTGAAGTTGGTCAAAACGCCCATCTCGATTGGCTCCCGCAAGAGACGATCCTGTTTGAGGCCAGCAAGCTCTCCCGCCGCCTCAACATACATCTGGCCGAAGGAGCGACCCTCACCGCCATTGAAGCGATATTGCTCGGTCGCGAGGCGATGGGCGAAGATGCTCGCGACGCGGAGCTCTCCGACAACTGGCGGATCTATCGCTGTGGGCGGCTGATCCACGCCGAAGCCACCAAACTGACCGGCACTGCTGCAGAGCGCGATGCTAACGCCCTCTTGTCCGGAGCGCGCGCCTTCGCCTCGATTGTACACATTACCAAGACCAGCGATGAAGCCGACCGTATCGCTGACCGCCTCCGCGCCATCATCGCTCCACACAGTCGCACTGCCATATCGGCCAATGGCGAGCGCATAGTCCTGCGTGCGGCCGCGCCCTCAGGCATAGAATTGCGCCGAAACATCGTTCCTATCCTCGCAAATCTCACCGCAACCGGGACCCTACCCCGCCTTTGGCATCTCTAGGAAACGCCCATGAACCTCACGCCTCGCGAAAAAGACAAGTTGCTCATTGCTATGGCTGCCATCGTGGCGCGTCGCCGCCTTGAGCGTGGGGTCAAACTCAACCACCCCGAAGCGATCGCCCTGATCACCGATTTCGTGGTCGAAGGCGCTCGCGATGGCCGCCCCGTCTCAGAGCTCATGGAAGCGGGCGCTCACGTTATCACCCGCGATCAGGTGATGGAGGGCATTCCCGAGATGATCCATGACATTCAGGTCGAAGCGACATTCCCCGACGGCACCAAGCTCGTCACCGTGCATCAACCCATCCGATAAGGCTGTACCATGCTCAAACGCCTTCTTCTTGCCCTCGCCCTCACAACCATCGCTACCGTCCCGGCATTCGCCCATCTCGACCCGGAGGCTCATGGCTCCTTCGCTGCAGGCTTCAGCCACCCTCTGCTCGGCCTTGACCATATCCTGGCCATGGTAGCCGTTGGGCTGTGGGCGGCACAGCAATCAGGTCGCACCATCTGGCTTGTTCCAGCCGCGTTCGTTGGCACCATGGCGCTCGGCTTCCTCACAGCTATCCTCGGCATGCCCCTCCCCATGGTTGAGCCGGTCATTCTTGCCTCGGTGATCTTCATCGGCCTCGGCATTGCCTTGGCCCTCCCCGTTCCACCAGTCGCAGTGGCTGGCCTTGTCGCCTTCTTCGCCTTCTTCCACGGCCACGCGCATGGTGGGGAATTGGGTGCGGCAGGCGCTTCGCAATTCGCGCTAGGCTTTATTGTCGCAACTGCTATTTTGCACGCCGTCGGTATTGGGGCCGCTCAGTTGTTTGCGCGACTGTCTGCTCCCCTTGCGACGCGTCTGGTCGGCGCAGCCACAGCATCCGCGGGTGCGTGGCTTGCATTTGCATAAGGAGTCGTGATGATCCCCGGTGAAGTCATTCCTGCAAGCGGCGAGATTGAGCTCAATCGTGGCGCAGTGCAGATCACCCTCGAAGTTGCAAATGCGGGTGATCGGCCCATCCAAGTTGGCTCGCACTATCACTTCTACGAAACGAACCCTGGGCTGCTGTTTGATCGTCAGCAGGCGCGTGGCATGCGCCTCGACATACCAGCGGGCACGGCGGTGCGTTTCGAACCCGGACAGGCGCGAGAGGTCAAACTCGTGCCAATCTCCGGCGACCGCAAAATCTATGGCTTTCGCCAATCCGTCATGGGCGCCCTGTAAACGCCCAACTCCTTTAACTCGATGTGCGCTGCACACGACCGGCAAAGAAAATGACCCAGGAAACAATCAACGAAAACAATAAAGAAGCGTTCTTCAAGCGTCATTTCATTGCCGTGATCGAGGACTTGAAGGAAAATGGCTTCAACGACGGCGAAGCCATGGCCATGATTGGCTCTCTCGCGCTCACCGTCTCTGAAGGTCTCGGACACAAAAAATGGAGCGAAGCGAAGGCCGCGTGCACTCGTGAGCAATATGACGCCTTGCTCCTGACGTTCCAGCAGCAGGGCGAAAAGGCCCATGCCGAAGGCTTGAGCAAACAGGCCTACGCCATCCAAACGCTCTCCACCGCCCTCGTGGCCGCGACCCAGCGCAAAGACCCACACATCGCGCAGGGCGAGCCCTTGCTCGACGACATCATCGATGAAGCGATCACCTTCTACGAAACCTTCAAAGACACGACCGTGAATTAAATCAGAGCTGGCGCAAGCCAGCTCTCTTGTTTTCAGCCGCCAAACCGGCCAATCTGAGCCTTGGGAAGCTTCTGTTCCGGGCTCATACGGGACATAAAATGCCAGCACGTATCTCGCGCGCCAGCTATGCCGACATGTACGGCCCGACCACCGGCGATAAAGTCCGGTTGGCGGATACGGAACTCTTCATTGAGGTGGAGAAGGACTTCACCACCTATGGCGAAGAGGTCAAATTCGGTGGCGGTAAAGTCATCCGTGATGGTATGGGCCAATCGCAGCGCACCCGCGCTCAGGGCGCCGTTGATACTGTCATCACCAACGCATTGATCGTCGATCACACCGGCATCTATAAAGCCGATGTCGGCCTCAAGAACGGCGTCATCTCCGGCATTGGCAAAGCGGGCAATCCGGACACCCAGCCGGGCGTAGACATCATCATCGGCCCTTCAACAGAGGCGATCGCCGGCGAGGGTAAAATCCTCACTGCGGGGGGCATGGACGCCCATATCCACTTCATCTGCCCCCAGCAGATCGAAGAAGCGCTGATGAGCGGCGTCACCACCATGCTCGGCGGCGGCTCCGGCCCGGCTCATGGCACGCTCGCCACGACGTGCACTGGCGCTTGGCACATCGAACGCATGATCGAAAGCTTCGACGCCTTCCCGATGAACCTTGCTCTCGCTGGCAAGGGCAATGCGGCCGTTGCCGCCCCGCTCGAAGAAATGATCCTCTCCGGCGCTTCCTGCCTCAAGCTGCACGAAGACTGGGGCACCACCCCCGCCACCATCGACAATTGCCTCTCAGTCGCTGACGATTACGACGTGCAGGTGATGATCCACACCGATACGCTCAATGAATCTGGCTTTGTCGAAGACACGGTCGGCGCCTTCAAAGGCCGCACCATCCACGCCTTCCACACCGAAGGCGCGGGCGGCGGTCACGCTCCGGACATTCTCAAAGTCGCGGGCCTGCCCAACGTCATTCCCTCCTCGACCAATCCGACCCGTCCCTACACGGTCAACACCATTGCCGAGCATCTCGACATGCTCATGGTGTGTCACCACCTCGATCAATCGATCCCGGAAGACGTCGCCTTCGCCGAAAGCCGCATCCGTAAGGAAACCATCGCGGCCGAAGACATTCTGCACGACATGGGCGCCCTCTCGATCATTTCCTCCGACAGCCAAGCCA
This sequence comes from Devosia sp. MC1541, assembly GCF_012847305.1. NCBI lineage: Bacteria > Pseudomonadati > Pseudomonadota > Alphaproteobacteria > Hyphomicrobiales > Devosiaceae > Devosia > Devosia sp. MC1541. The sequence continues at coordinate 29,996 of NZ_JABBDZ010000005.1, read as the reverse complement.
TGGGCCGCGTCGGCGAAGTGCTGATCCGCACCTGGCAAACCGCCGATAAAATGAAGCGCCAGCGCGGTCGCCTGCCGGAAGAAACCGGCGATAACGACAATTATCGCGTCCGCCGCTACATCGCTAAATACACCATCAATCCAGCCATCGCCCACGGCATGAGCCAGCACATCGGCTCAATCGAAGTCGGCAAGCGCGCCGACCTCGTCCTCTGGAACCCAGCCTTCTTCGGCGTCAAACCTGAAATGATCCTGCTCGGCGGCTCGATTGCAGCAGCGCCCATGGGCGACCCAAACGCGTCCATCCCAACACCGCAACCGATGCACTATCGCCCCATGTTTGCGGCCTACGGCAAACTGGCGTCGCGTTCCTCGGTCGTCTTCATCTCACAAGCCGCACACGACGCTGGGCTGCGCAACCGCCTCGGCGTCGACAAACAGCTTCTTCCGGTCTCCAACACGCGTGGGGGCATCGGCAAAGCCGCGATGAAGCTCAACACCGCGACCCCGAACATCGAAGTGCATCCTGAGACCTATGAAGTGCGGGCCAATGGCGTCTTGCTCACCTGCGAGCCCGCAACCGTACTCCCTATGGCACAACGGTATTTTCTCTTCTAAGTCTGTTTGACACTCCCCCCTCGCTGCCGCACATTGCTGCCGTTGCGAGGGAGGTGAGCCATGTCTAAGTCCAAAGGATTCCCCAAGAATCCCGTACAGGCGCTGCGAGCCCAAGAACTCCTCACGGCGCTGCAACAGCTTACCGCCGCCAATGATTGGAAACGCGCCGCCCCGCTCAGCCTTGAGCTCACCCGCATCGCGCCAGAGCTGACAGAGGCCCATGACATCATGGGCCGCGTCGCCTTCCAAACAACCGCCTTCGATATTGCTGAAACCTGCTTTGAACGCGCCGTTGCGCTCGGGCCAGTCAATGCCATGCGGCTGCACGCTTGGGCCACCGCGCTCATCGCTCGCGGCAATTTCAAAGCCGCTGAAAAGGCGCTTGAGCGCGCCCTCGTCTTCCGCCCCAAAGACGCGCAGATCTCCTGCGATCTGGCCGACGCCTATCTTGCCCAAGACCGCTCGAGCGACGCCTTCAAGCTCTTCCGCTCGGTCGCCAAGCAAAACCCGGCCAACAGCTATGCCCGCCATATGCTGTCGGCGCTGTCAGACGCGCGCCAGCCAGATCGGACCTATGTCACAAATCTCTTCGACAGCTACGCGCCCATGTTCGACCAGCACCTAACGGGCGCGCTGCACTACCGCATTCCTGAAATTGTGGCCGAGGCCGTAACGCCCTACAGCCCCTTCGCATCGGTACTCGACCTCGGCTGCGGCACCGGGCTCATCGCAGAGGCGCTCAAAGGCAAATATGCAGCAATCGACGGCGTCGATCTCTCGCCCCGTATGATTGAGAAGGCGACAGAACGGGGCCTCTACCGAACCCTCACCACCGGCGACTGCGTCGACGCGCTCAAAGCAAGTGCCGAGCTGGCATCGAGCTATGACCTCATAGCCGCACTTGATCTACTCATCTACATCGGCCCCGCCGAAGACTTGTTCCAAGCCGTAGCCGCAAAACTCAGCCCAAAGGGTCTCTTCGTCTTCACCACCGAAGCCGCGGACGACACAGGAATAATCATCCGGTCGAGCGGGCGTTTCGCCCACTCGTCTCAGTACATCCGCTCGTGCTTGGCCGCCAATGGGCTCGCTGTGCTGGACCAACAGCATCACACGATCCGGCTCGAACACGAAAAACCAATCCCCGGCGAAGTCTATATTTGCCGACGAAACTGAACTTGTCTAATCCACGAATAGCCATGATTGTATGTCCGTGATTGGGCTATTCGCATCAACCGCGTGATTGGAGAGTTCCTTGACAGTGATCCGCATAATTTCGGCCATCGGCCTTATCTTGGCCAGCACTGGCGCGGTTCTCAGCCAAGACGCTGTGGCCCCTGAAGAAGTTCCCGCAGCGACAGCTCCCGCGCTCAACACGGCTGGCGTTTCGCTGACCATCTCGATTGATACCGCAGGCGATATTGACCGGAAAATGGTCAGCTATGCCTGCGAGAACGGCGTCACCCTGCCCGTTCAATATATCAATGCCGCGCCGAACTTCCTCGCAATCGTGCCGGTAGATGGCGCAAATCTGGTGATGGTCACCACCCTATCTGGCTCGGGGGCGCGATATGTCGCCGGTCCATATGAATGGTGGAGCACAGGGGATGACGCGACCTTGCGAGACCTGATGCAGGATGAGGATAGTGACCCACTCCTCAGCTGCACCGCTGTCGTAAACACTCCATAAAAACCGGAGGGGGAGGCGATGGACTTAGAAAGCCACACTGTCGACCTCTTCGCTCATACCCGCATCGTGATTGGCATGGTGATCGGTCTGGGGATCACCCGGACCCTTCTCACCTTCGCCAATATCATTCAAACACCGAAGACCCACACCAGATCGCTGCTCCACCTGCTGTGGCTCGGGGCCATGCTCGTTGAGCTGGCCCTATTCTGGTATATCCACATTGAACTGGTTCTGCTGCCGCATTGGAACTTCGGCTATTTCGCCTTCTATGTCGGCTATGCGATCGTGCTCTATATGCAGACCGCTCTGCTAACCTCAGACAGAGCACCAGACCATGGTGGCTATCAGGAATTCTTCATTGAGCGGCGCCACTGGTTCTTTGGCTTCTTCATCGCAAGCCAAGTCTTTGATATCTTGGATACAATCTTCCTAGCGCCAAAAGAACAGTTGGAACCGGCCGACCTGATTGTTGGCGGCGTCTTTATCGTTCTAGGCCTCGCTGGATGGATATCGAAGAAGAGGCGTGTCCATTACACCATTATCACGCTGCATATGCTGGGCTTGGCCATTGTGAGCTTCTTCTACGCGATTGAAACAATCTAGCGCTCAGACAAAATAATAAATGTTCAATACTAAGCCATTAGGCTTGGTCCTTGGGTATATAGCTCTCGTGCATTGAGCCATGCCGCAAGGATAACCATGGAACACTTGACGTCTTCCGAAATATTCCTCCACGTCCGAGTACTTCTCGGCACAGTGATCGGCCTGGGTCTCGCCCGTTTGATCATGACCGTCGCTGGCATCATTCAGCACCCCAAGCGCGCAAGATCCTCACTCCTGCACATGCTCTGGGTGTTCTCCATGATCATCGAGCTGGTGCTCTTCTGGTGGTGGGAACTCTCCCTCTACTCAGTTCACGAGTGGACCTTCGGCGTTACAGGTTTCCTCGTCATCTATGCGATGCTGCTCGTTCTCATCGCCACCATTCTCGCGCCCGACCACATTTCTGAATATTCTGGCTACGAGGACTTCTTCCTCAAACGCCGTCGTTGGTTCTTCGGTCTCTTCGCCGTCGTTGCCATCTTCGACGTTATCGACAACGCCATCAAAGGCGGGGTCTACAGCGCACGCTTTGGCGATGGTTATGCCGTGCAGGCCGGAACTGGCATCATTGTTGCTTTGATTGCGTGTTACAGTAGCAATCGCGCCCTCCATCTCACGATCGTGGGGCTGCATTTCGTCTATCAAGCCTATCTGATGAGCAAGTACTTCAACGGCTAGCTCACGACGAGGAAAGTTCATGCGCCGAGTGACCGACATCATCCCCTCCGATCCGTCAGCCACCCCGCCCTATGACAGCATAAAGCTCGAACACTCTGAGCGTCGCCTGCGGCGCAAGGTATTGCGCCTCTCTGGAGGCGATGAAGTCCTCATTGACCTGCCGCAAACCACAACCCTTGATCACACCAGCCTGCTCTTGCTGGACGACGGCCGCACCGTCAGCATTATTCCGGCCGAGGAACTTCTCTACGAAATTCGGGCCAAAGACCCCACCCACCTCATCCGTCTGGGCTGGCATATTGGCAATCGCCATACCCCCGCCCAACTTGAAGAAACACGCATCCTGATCCAGCGCGACCACGTCCTCAAAACCATGCTCGAAGGCTTAGGCGCGACAGTCACCAATGTGAGCGAGCCCTTCTTCGCTGAGCACGGCGCTTATCACAGCCACGCGCATGCCGATGCAGGCCACGCCCTCCTCGCCAAACGCTCATGACCTCAGACCTGCAAAAGCTCCTGACTTGGTTGTCCCCGGCCTTCCCTGTGGGCGCATTTGCTTGGTCGGCTGGTCTCGAAACAGCCATTGTGCAGGGCACAGTTGGAGATCGCGCCACGACAGAGGAATGGGTAGCCGCCACTCTCGATCACGGCGGCATCAAGACCGATGCGATCCTGCTCGCGCATGCCCATCGCTCTCATGCCGATCAGGCGACACTGCGCGACTTGGCCGACTTGTGCCTGGCCCTCACCCCAGCGCGGGAGCGCCACGCCGAGACGGTCCTAACCGGCAACGCCTTCGTGCTGGCGAGCGCCGCCTGGCCGACCGAAAGCCCTCTCGCCCTGCCCAAACCCTGTCCCTATCCCATCGCGATAGGGGCAACAGCCGGTGCACACGGCATCGACGCCCTAGCCACAATTACCGCCTTCCTCACCAGCACAGTGCACAGCCAAGTGTCTGTCGCCGTGCGCCTCGTCCCGATCGGTCAGAACGATGGCCTCGCCATCATGGCCAGCCTCGAACCCAGAATTCTCAAATTGGCCGAAATTTGCTTGGCAGCAACACTGGACGATATCGGTTCGGTAGCCTATTGCGCAGACATCGCACAGATGCAGCACGAGACTCTGGGCACGAGGATATTCCGATCATGAGCATGTTGATTGCCGCTTTTGTTTGTATCGCCCTCTTGGCGATCTCCGTCTCCCACTTCGTCTGGGGCGTCGGCCTGTCCTGGCCCTTGAAGAACCGCAAACTACTTGCGCAAACCGTCGTCGGCTTTACTGGCGTTGAGAAAATGCCAAACCCATTGCTGACCTTGGCCGTTGCCATCGGCACTTTCTATGCAGCCTTCATCGCCCTCGCCATGGCCGACCATGACGGTGGCGGCACCAATCTCAACCTTGTCGGCGGCGTCATTGCCGTTATCTTCCTGGCCCGCGGCATCGTTGGCTACACGCCGAAGTGGCAAGCCATAACCGCCGAACCCATTTTCCGTCTCAACGACAAGCGCGTATATTCGCCACTCTGCCTGTTTATTGGGCTGGGCTTCCTCTCGCTCATCCTCCTTCGCCTCATCTAGTCTCTCGGAGCACGCAATGTCCAAAAGCCTACACGGTCCCCTTCGCATTGGTATTGGTGGACCGGTAGGCTCGGGCAAAACCACCTTGTGCGAGATGCTCCTCAAGGCCATGCGCGACCGCTATTCCATGGCAGTCGTGACCAATGACATCTACACCCAAGAAGACGCGCTGATCCTCGCCCGGGCTCAGGCCATCTCCGAGGATCGCATCGTTGGCGTTGAAACCGGTGGCTGCCCGCACACCGCCATCCGCGAGGACGCCTCGCTCAACCTCGCCGCCATCGACGCGCTCAACGAAAAATTCCCCGATCTCGACATCATTCTAATCGAGAGTGGCGGCGACAACCTCGCGGCAACCTTCTCACCCGATCTTGCGGATCTCACCATCTACGTGATCTCCGTCGCGCAGGGAGAAAAGATCCCGCGCAAGGGAGGGCCAGCCATTTCGCGCTCCGACCTCCTGGTCATCACCCACACCGACCTAGCGCCCTATGTCGGCGCCAGCCTTGCGGTAATGGACAGTGACACGCAAAAAATCCGCGACGGCCGCCCCTATGTCTTCACCGACCTGCTGCGTCGTGAAAGCCTCGACCAAATCATCGGCTTTATCGAAAAGCACGGTGGCTTCGCCGCCGAGGCAGCCGAGTAATGAAAAGCGCAGCGCCCTACCTCAGATTGCGTAAGGCGCTGATCGCTCCCATTCCCGCCCCCAGCTGGCCGACAGGCCTCGTAAAGGCGACGCTGTCCCACGTCCCTCCTGAAGCAGTCCATAAGCTCCTCAAGGCAACCTTCCGCGACATCGCAAAGCCCTGCTCAGCTTGGTATGCAGCGCTGTCTACCGACGAAGAATACGATCCCGCATTAGCGATCCTCGCGCTCGGACCTGACGGCACGGTCGCGGGCTACATCCAAAGCTGGACCTCAGGCTTCGTCAAAGACCTGGTGGTCGCCCCAGAGTATCGCCGTCAGAACATCGGCACCTTGCTCATGGCCGAAACCTTCGCGCTATTCGCCGCGCGCGGCCTCTCTCACGTTGACCTCAAGGTCGAACGCAAAAACAAACCCGCGCAGAAGTTCTACGCGGGCTTGGGCATGATCGAAGTGCTTGATTAGCCTGCGGCGGGCCGAACGAGCACCACCACCGAACGCGGCGGCAGGGTCACCGTAGCGCCTGAAAACGGCACATCCGCATTCGTATCGGACTGAATACCCACCGCCCACTCGCCTTCTGGAATGTGGGCGACAACGGGTTCAATCTTGCGATTGTACCAGATGATCACCTCATCATCCTTGTGGCGCAAATGCTGGCCGAGCACCGAAGCGCTGCTGTCGTTCCAGTCGCCCTCATTCATTTCGCGACCATCAGGGTGCATCCACACCACATCGCGCACGCCATTCTTGTCGTGCCCGGTCAGGAAGTGGTCGTGATGGATGGCCACGTGATCCCGGCGGAAATGATTGAGCGCGGCGACATAGTTGACGAGGTCCCCGTCGACATTGTCCCAATCGACCCAAGTAATCTCATTGTCCTGCGCATAAGCATTATTATTGCCATGCTGGGTGCGATACATCTCATCGCCCTGCTGGATCAGCGGCACGCCGCGCGAGAAGAACAGCGTCGCCAGCATGGCCCGCACATCGCGCTTCCGCGCCGCGATAATCCCCGCGTCGTCCGTTTCGCCTTCGACGCCGCAGTTCCACGACAGATTATGGCTGTGCCCGTCGCGGTTCTCTTCCCCGTTCGCCTCATTGTGCTTGTCGTGGTAGCTCACCAAATCCCTCAGGGTGAACCCGTCGTGCACGGCCAGCATATTGACCCCGTGGCTCGGCTTGCGCCCTGCCACGTCAAAAATCTCAGCCGAGCCCGAAACCTTCCCGGCAAGTGCGCCCAAGGCATGGCTCTCGCCCTTCCAGAAGCCACGGATTTCGTCGCGATAAGTGTCGTTATGCTCGGCAAACTCCTTGCCGAACTGACCCACCGCATAGCCACCCGGACCCGGATCCCACGGCTCAGCCACCAGAATGCACTTGGACAGCACCGGATCTTGCTTGATCTTGCGCAGCATCTCCGCGTCCGGGTTAAATCCCGGATCACGCCCGAGTACGGTCGCCAGATCAAAGCGGAAGCCGGAAACCCCGCATTCCTCGACATAGTAACGCAGGCTGTCGATCACCAACCGCTGCACCGCCGGATGGTCACAGCGCAGCGTATTGCCCGTGCCCGTGTCATTGACGAGGTGCTTCTTCCCATCAACTTCCACGAAGCGATAATAGGTCTGCGGATCAAGCCCCATCATCGAGAGGATCGGCCCTTGCTGGTCGCCCTCCCCGGTGTGGTTATAGACCACGTCGAGGATCACCGAGATATTGGCCTTGCGATAGGTGTCCGTCATCACCCGCAGCTCTTGCGGCCCACGCGGCGCGAGGCGCGGATCAACGGCAAAATAGGCCACGGGATTATAGCCCCAGGCATTGGTCAGCCCGAGCGCCGGAAGGTGCCCCTCGTCAATCCAGGCCGCTGTCGGCATAAGCTGGATCGTATCGACGCCGATATGCTTGAAATGGTCGACCACCCACTTGGTTGTCAGCGCCGCAATAGTGCCGCGCAACGGTCCCTGCACGCTGGGGTGGCGCATGGTGAAGCCACGAACATTGAGTTCGTAATAAAGGCTCGGCGCCTTCTTGCGTGGCACGGCCGGCTCATTGCTCGCCCCCGGCACAATCGCCTTGGGCACCAGCGGAGCGGTATCCACCGCCTCGTCACGTTCCAGACGTAGCTTTGGCGAGCGCACAAACACCCGATCCAAAATCCGCGCATAGGGGTCAACGAGCAGCTTGTTGGGATCAAAGAAAAAGCCCTGATCGGGCTCATACGGCCCGTCTGCGCGCAAGCCATAGCGCGCTCCGGGTCCAATATTGGCGATCAATGCCGCCCTGATGTTGTCCTGATGAACATCAAGCTCAAAGCGCTCGATCTCTTCGTCCAGTTCATTGAACAGACAAACCCAGATCGCCGTGGCGCTTTCGGAGTAAACGGCAAAGTTCACTCCGTCAGCGGTCACGGTTGCGCCCAGGTGCTCGATACGACCAGCACCCGGCACCAGTTCAGGCTTCGATGCGAGAGCCAGATTAGGTGATAACGGTGGGAGCGTCCCGTCCAGTTCGGCTCCGGATTCCTGCGATGGCATCTGCGATCCCGATAAGTTCTGCAAGGGCGACTTGAGTGTCGAGATCGTGGTTTCCATCGGCTGCCTCATAGCGTTCAATATAGAGACGCAACGTGGCACCAACGGTCCCGGTTCCTGACAAACGCAGGACCAATCGCGACCCGTCCGTAAAACCGATCCTCACACCCTGCTTGGCGCTGGTCGAACCATCGACAGGATCGAGATAGCTAAAGTCATCGGCATAGGCGACCTGCAGATCATCGCCCAACACCTGACCGACCAGACCCGGCAGCTTGGCGCGCAGATCATCAACCAGCGTGTTGGCAATCCCAGCATCAACCTCGTCATAGTCGTGGCGGGTGTAATAATTGCGGCCGTAGGTCTTCCAGTGCTCACGCACGATCTCATCGACGCCCTGCTTACGCACGGCAAGAATGTTCAGCCACAGCAGCACAGCCCAAAGGCCATCCTTCTCGCGAACATGATCCGAGCCGGTTCCTGCGCTTTCCTCGCCGCAAATGGTCACGCGGCCAGCATCAAGCAGATTGCCGAAGAACTTCCAGCCCGTTGGCGTCTCATGCATTTCAATGCCGAGCTTCTCGGCCACACGATCCGCCGCCGCACTCGTCGGCATGGAGCGAGCAATCCCCGCGATGCCCTTCTTATAGCCCGGCGCCAAATGCGCATTGGCCGCCAGCAGCGCCAGCGAGTCCGAAGGCGTGACAAACCGCTTCTTGCCGATGATGAGGTTACGGTCCCCGTCACCATCTGAAGCCGCACCAAAATCTGGCCCTGCATCGGTCATCAGCAGGTCATGCATGTCCTTACAGTACACAAGGTTCGGATCGGGGTGCCCGTCGTCAAACGACGGCGACGGCGTACCATTGATAACCGTGCCCTTGGGCGCACCCAGCATGTCCTCAATGATCTTGTGCGCATAGGGGCCCGTGACCGCCGACATCGCATCAAAAGTCATGCGGAAGCCGCCCTTGAACATCGCGCGGATCGCGTCGAAGTCGAAAAGGCTCTCCATCAGCTTGGCATAGTCGGCAACCGGATCGATCACCTCCACCACCATGTCACCCACTTTCTGGGTGCCAGTCGTGCCGAGATCAATGTCCGCCGCGTCGATGCTCTTATAGCTGTCGATTACCTTCGAGCGCGCATAAACCGCGTCGGTAATCTTCTCCGGCGCCGGACCACCATTGCCAATGTTGTACTTGATGCCGAAATCACCATCCGGCCCGCCCGGATTGTGCGACGCCGACAAGACGAGGCCGCCAAACGCCTTATAGTGGCGGATCACATGGCTTGCTGCCGGGGTAGAGAGCAGACCGCCCTGCCCGACAAGCACCTTGCCAAAGCCATTTGCCGCCGCGATGCGGATCGCCTTCTGAATGGCGACGTCGTTGAAAAAACGACCATCCCCACCGATCACCAGCGTCTGCCCTGCAAAACCTTCAAGGCTATCGAAGATCGCCTGAATGTAGTTCTCGACATAGTTCGGTTGGCTGTAGACGGTGACCCGCTTGCGCAGCCCGGACGTCCCCGGCTTCTGATCCTGATACGGCGTTGTCTTAATCGTCTGAATTGTCATCGAGCTTATATCCGATCAGCGAAGCGTAGAGTTGGGCGTAGCGGCGTGCGCTTGCTTGCCAGCTCACCTCCGACTTCATCCCGCGCTTCTGCATTTTCTTCCAAGATTTTTCATCGGCGTAGAGCGCCAGCGTGCGGCGGATGGCGTTTGCCAATGCCCCTTCGCTCGGCGGCGAAAACTGAACGCCCGTCGCAACATCGGCGGAGAGCGCCGCCACATTGGCGTCGATTACGGTATCATTGAGACCGCCCACCCGCGCCACTAGCGGAATACATCCGTAGCGCAGCGCATAGAGCTGCGTCAGACCGCAGGGTTCAAACCGTGAGGGCACCATCATCACATCGGCCCCGCCCTGAATGAGATGGCTGAGCGCTTCGTTGTAACCGGTCACGAGCCCGACCTTGCCCGGGTGGCGCTGCGCGGCAGCCCGAATGGCGTTCTCCAGCCCCACTTCGCCTGAGCCCAGCACAGCCAGCTGCGCCCCCGCCGCCACCATCATATCGATATTGGCGGCGATCAGGTCGATGCCCTTCTGCCAGGTCAGGCGCGACACCACTGCAAACAGCGGCCCATCGCTCTTGTTGAGGCCGAAGCTCTCCTGCAACTTGGTCTTGTTCGCCTTGCGATACTGGATCGTATTGGCAGAATAATTCTGCGTCAGCGCCGGGTCGGTCGCCGGGTTCCAAGCCCCAAGGTCAATGCCATTGAGCACGCCGTCCACCGTCGATGGGCGATTGTTGAGAATGCCCTCAAGCCCCATGCCAAACTCATGGGTACGGATTTCAGCGGCATAGCTCGGGCTAACAGTGGTCACAAAGTCAGCGCATTCAATGCCCGCTTTGAGATAGCTCACGCCGCCATAATATTCGACGCCATCGACGGCGAAGGCATGAGGCGGCAGGCGCAACTGGCCAAAAATTTCACCACCGAAATTGCCCTGAAACGCCATGTTATGAACGGTCATAACCGTCTTAACGGACGATGCCGGACCGAATTTTACATAGGCCGGAACAAGACCTGCCTGCCAATCATGGCAATGGATGACCTGCGGGCGATAGGCCTCAACCAGCCCCGCGCCCAGCTCCGACGCGACCCAAGACAGGGCCGCAAAGCGTTTCCAATTATCCGGCCAATCCCAGCCTTCAGGCCCGAGATAGGGGTTCCCCGGTCGGTCATAGAGCGCTGGCGCATCGAGAACGATGAGATCGAGCCCTGCCGCTTGCCCGGCGATGAGCTTGGCCTTGACGCCAAACAAATCGTCGAAACTGGCCACGACCCGACCATCGGTCATCTTGGCCATAATGGCGGGATAACCCGGCACCAGCGTGCGCATGGTCACGCCCTGTTCAGCCAAAGCGGCAGGGAGCGCGCCGGCGACGTCCGCCAGCCCGCCCGTTTTGATCAGCGGATAAATCTCCGCCGTGACCGAGAGAACTTCGATCATCTATCCGCCAGATATTTGTTGATCATGGCCTGCGTCACGAGCGTGACCCCTTCTTCAGTTCGCCTGAAATACTTGGCGTCGAATTCCGGGTCTTCGCCCACGACAAGTCCTTCGGGAACACTCACGCCGCGGTCGATAACCACCTTGCGCAAGCGAGCATTCCGCCCGATTTCGCAATAGGGCAGCACCACCGCCTCATCAAGCACCGAATAGGAATGGACGCGCGCCCCGGTGGACAACAGCGTGCGCTGCACATGCCCGCCTGAAATAATGCAATCCCCTGACACCAGAGAATTCACCGCCGAGCCCCGACGCCCGTCATAATCATGCACGAACTTAGCGGGCGGGGTGATTTCGGCGTGGGTCCAGATCGGCCAGTCACGATCATAAAGATCAAGCTGCGGGGTGATGTCGGTCAGATCGATATTGGCCTTCCAATAGGCGTCGACCGTGCCCACGTCACGCCAGTAAGCGACCTTCTCATTGCTCGAGCGGACGCAGGAGCGATTGAACCGATGCGCCCATGCCGTACCGTTCTTGACGATGTAAGGAATGATATCCTTGCCGAAGTCGCGGCTTGAGCCTTCCGTCGCCGCATCGCGACGCAATTGCTCCATTAGGAAACGCGTCTCAAACACGTAAATCCCCATGGAGGCCAGCGCCATGTCTGGGCGATCAGGAATGCCCGGCGGGTCCTTCGGCTTTTCGACGAAATCGACCACGCGGTCGCGCCCATCAACGCGCATCACGCCGAAGCCCTGGGCTTCCATACGCGGCACTTCGAGGCAACCAATGGTCACATCAGCGCCGGTATCGACGTGCTGACGGAGCATGATTTCATAGTCCATCTTGTAGATATGGTCGCCCGCCAGAATGACGATATAGCGCGCGCCATAATCCTCGATGATGTCCATGTTCTGATACACGGCGTCGGCCGTGCCAGCGTACCACATGTCCTCCGCCACGCGCTGCGATGCGGGCAGCACGTCAAAGCTCTCGTTACGCTCCGTGCGCAAGAAGTTCCAGCCGCGCGACAAGTGGCGGATCAAGCTATGCGCCTGATATTGCGTTGCCACCGAAATGCGTCGGATGCCGGAGTTGATCGCATTGCTCAGCGCGAAATCGATGATGCGCGACTTGCCGCCAAAGTACACAGCTGGCTTAGCGCGGCGATCCGTCAATTCCATAAGCCGCGTGCCTCGCCCCCCAGCCAGCACATAGGCCATCGCCTCACGAGCTAAAGGCGACGGGACCCGATATTCAGCCATAGTAGTCTCCCTCCTCAAGCCCGGCAAACGCCACCGGGCGCTACTCAAACACAGCCCTTCATTCGGGCTCGAATTTTAAGAAAAGCGTCGCCAGCGGGGGCAGATAAAGTTCGGCCTCCGCAGGCCAGTGTTGCCCCTTCACGGCCCGCGCTTCAACGCCGCCATGATTTCCCGTATTGCTGCCAGCGTACCAGCCAGCATCGGTGTTGATCCGTTCGACCCATCTGCCTGCAGCTGGCAGCGGCACCTTGTATCCGGTGCGCGGTACGGGAGTGAGATTGGTGATCACCAAAACCGGGTCCGCACCCGGCGCCTTACGCACCCAGGCCAGAACCGAATTCTGCTGATCATTGCCGATCACCCAATTGAACCCCTCGGGCTCGCAGTCGCGCTCATGCAATGCGGGCAGGCTCCGATAGGCCGCATTCAAATCGGCAATCAGCCGGCGCATCCCCTCATGGTTGGGCTGATCGAGCAGATACCAGTCTAGCGCCTTGCTTTCATTCCACTCGGCGCGCTGGGCAAATTCTTGGCCCATGAACAAAAGCTTCTTGCCCGGATGACCCCACATGAACGCCAGATAAGCACGCAGATTGGCAAATTGTTGCCAGTCATCACCCGGCATCTTCTCGAGCAATGTCCCTTTGCCATGCACCACCTCATCATGGCTCAGCGGCAAAACGAAATTCTCGCTAAAGGCATAGACCATGCCAAAGGTCATATCGGCGTGGTGGAACTTACGATGCACCGGGCTGCGGCTCATATAGCGCAGCGTGTCGTTCATGAAGCCCATGTTCCATTTGAAGCCGAAGCCCAGCCCATTGGCATAGGTCGGCGCCGTCACGCCCGGCCAGCTGGTGCTTTCCTCGGCGATCATGAACCCACCGGGAAACTGCCGATAGACCTCGGCATTCACCCGCTGCAGAAACGCGACCGTCTCAAGGTTCTGATTGCCCCCATGCTCATTGGGCACCCATTCCCCCGGCTCCCGCGAGTAATCGAGGTAAAGCATCGAAGCCACCGCATCGACCCGCAGACCGTCGATATGGAACTGATCAAACCAATAAAGCGCATTATTGGTGAGGAAAGCCGAAACCTCTTTGCGCCCCAGATTATAGATCGCGGTGTTCCAATCAGGGTGAAACCCTTGGCGCGGATCGGCATGTTCGTACAGCGCCGTGCCATCGAAATTGGCGAGGCCGAATTCATCGGTCGGAAAATGGGCTGGCACCCAATCGAGGATCACCCCAAGTCCCGCCTCATGCGCCGCATTCACAAAGCGCGCAAACCCTGCCGGATCGCCAAAACGCGCCGTTGGCGCATAGAGCCCCGTCGGCTGATAACCCCAGCTTGGATCATAGGGATGCTCGGAGATCGGCAGCACTTCGATATGGGTGTAACCCATGTCCGCCACATAAGGCACAAGCTGTTCGGCCAATTGGTCATAGCTCAAAAAGCCGCCATCCGGCCGCCGTCGCCACGAGCCTAGGTGCACCTCGTAAATCGACATCGGTGCGCGCCGCCAATCCTTGGCCTTGCGCTCTTCCATAAACTGCGCGTCCGTCCAAACGAACGGCGTCGGGTCGGGCACAACCGATGCACTTTTGGGGCGCATCTCGGCCTGCCGCGCAAACGGATCTGCCTTGAGGGGCAAGATTTGGCCCTCTGGCCCAACGATCTCATACTTATAGATCGTCCCCGTACCGAGCACCGGGATGAACACTTCCCAAATGCCCCCACGGTTGCGCATGGGGTTGCGCCGCCCATCCCATTCATTGAACGGACCAACGACCGAAACGCGCAATGCATTGGGCGCCCAGACCGCAAAATGCGTTCCATGAATGCCCTCAAACGCCATCTCATGCGCGCCGAGCTTATCGAAGAGCCGCAAATGCGTGCCTTCTCCGATATAGTAATCGTCCATTGGCCCAAGCACTGGCCCGAACGTATAGGGGTCGTAGACGTCCCACTCTCCGCCCGCGTTCTTGGCCCGATAACGCACTGGTTGCGGGGTATCGATCGCAACCTTGCCCTCAAAGAACCCCGCACCATGACGTGGGATCAAATGACCAAGCTCAGCCCCATCCAGCGTATAGGCGGTCAGCGTTTCCGCATTGGGCACAAAGGCACGCAATACCCACGCACCTTCGATCTGATGCAGGCCGAGAAAGCCGAAAGCGTCACTGTGCCGACCGGCAACAATGGCTTCGACTTCATGTGTCTCGGCTTGCCAGACTTCCTTACCCAAGCTCACGCGCTTCCCCTCATCACGACCGTCCAATCCGACCCGAGCCTAACGCTGAATAGTGCTATGTGTTCATTCTTACTGACGCCAAGCCAGCATTTATTTCGTTGGCACTCCCCAAATCTCCGACGCGTACTGCCGAATGGTTCGGTCCGAGGAGAAGAAACCAACACTGGCCGTATTGCGAATGGCGATAGCATTCCAACGCGCACGATCCTTCCAGATCGCATCGACTTCCGCCTGCGCCGCCACATAGGCATCGAAGTCGCGCGCCACCATGAACCAGTCATGGTCGTAAAGCCCGCCGATCAGGTCACGATAGCGATGCGGATCATCAGGCGAGAACACGCCGGATGAGATCGACTCCAGCGCTTCCTTGAGCGCGTGAGATTTGACAATCGCCGACCGAGGCACTTCCGCCCGCGAGCGCTTCTCAGCCACCTCATCCGCCGTCATGCCGAAGATGACGATATTGTCGTCGCCAACTTCCTTGTGCATCTCGACATTGGCGCCGTCCATGGTCCCGATGGTGAGCGCACCATTGGCCATGAACTTCATATTGCCGGTGCCCGATGCCTCCATCCCCGCCGTCGAGATCTGCTCGGACAAATCCGCTGCCGGGACGATCACTTCAGCCAAGCTGACGTTGTAGTTCGGCATAAACACGACCTTGAGCAGCCCGCGCACCGCCGGATCATGGTTGATCACCCGCGCCACGTCATTGATCAGCTTGATGATCAGCTTGGCGTTCCAATAGCTCGGCGCCGCCTTACCGGCGAAAATCTTGACGCGCGGCACATATTCCCGCTCCGGATGCGCCCGGATTTCATCATACAGCGCCACCGCATGAATGATGTTCAACAGCTGGCGCTTATATTCGTGAATACGCTTGATCTGCACGTCGAACATCGCGTCCGGCGACACCACAATATTCATCCGGTCCTTGATGACCTTGGCCAGCCGCTCCTTATTGGCGCGTTTGACCGCCGCAAACTGGGTTTGGAACCCAGGGTCCTCAGAATGCGGGATGAGCGCCTTAAGCGCATCGATACGATCCAAAAACTCAGGCCCGATCCGATCCGACAACAGCTTGGTCAGCGCCGGATTACACTGCATCAACCAGCGGCGCGGGGTGATCCCATTGGTCTTGTTATTGATGCGCTCGGGATAAAGCTTATGCAGGTCCGCAAACACGGTCTGCTTCATCAGATCGGTATGCAGCGCCGACACGCCATTGATCGAGTGCGAACCCACGAACGCCAGTTGCCCCATGCGCACGCGACGGCCACCATGCTCGTCAATCAGCGACACAGCAGCAATCTGCTGATCGGTAAACTTGGCCCGTGTCCGCGCTTCCGACAATACGTCGGCGTTGATCTGATAGATGATCTGCATGTGGCGCGGCAGCAGCCGCTCCAGCAGCGCCACCGGCCAGCTCTCTAGCGCTTCGGGGAGCAGCGTATGATTGGTGTAGCCAAATGTGCCCTTGGTCAGGCGCCAAGCTTCAGCCCATTTAAGCCCATTCTCATCGACCAGAATGCGCATCAATTCGGCAACGGAGATCGCCGGATGGGTATCATTGAGCTGGATCGCAACCTTATCCGGTAGCGAGCCCAAATCCCCAAATTGCTGGCGATGGCGGCGCACAATGTCCTGCAAAGACGCCGACGAGAAGAAGAACTCTTGGCGCAGGCGCAGCTCCTGCCCCGCTGCCGTCGAGTCCGCAGGATAAAGCACGCGAGTAATCGCACTCGCCTTCCCACTCTCTTCCAGCGCACCAATATGATCGCCCGAATTGAACCGATCGAGAAGGATCGGGTCTATGGGCTGCGCGCTCCAAAGGCGCAGCGTATTCACGCGCTGCCCGCGCCACCCAACGATGGGCGTATCATAGGCGACAGCCAGCAAATGTTCATTGGGGTGCCATTCCTGGCGCACTTCCCCATCGGGGTCCATAACCGGTTCGACCTTGCCGCCAAAGCCAACCTCATAGGCGCTTTCCCGGCGCTCGAATTCCCATGGATTGCCGTGCGTCAGCCAGTCTTCCGGCAGTTCCACCTGCCAGCCTTCACTCATCTCCTGACGGAACAGGCCGTGGACATAGCGAATGCCATAGCCATACGCCGGAATATCGACCGACGACATGGACTCCAGAAAACACGCCGCAAGACGACCGAGACCACCATTGCCCAGCGCGGCGTCAGGTTCGAGATTGATCAACTCGCCGAGGTCAACATTGAGGTTCTTAAGCGCCTCTTGCACAGGCTCCATCAGCCCCACATTGCTCATCGCGTCGCGCATCAGGCGACCAATGAGGAACTCTAGGCTGAGATAATAGACGCGCTTATTGGAGGTCCGCCACGTCTCGCGTGAGCTCTCCATCCAACGATCCATAACGCGGTCGCGCACCGCCAAGATAGTAGCGCGCAACCAGTCATGTGGACGAGCAACAATCGGGTCCTTACCGACTGAGTAAATCAGCCTCTCAAGGATTTCCGCCTGTATCGCTTCAACAGTAGTGGCACGTGGCTCCGGCGTAGGGGCATCGTAAACAATAGGCTTTTGCGGCATGACGCAGTCCAATATTCATTGCGATGTTCCCCTCAGAACTGCACTGACTGTTGCACTTATTTTTCAACACGAAAAGCCCTAATAACGCCTGCCTAGAGAGGGCTAGTTGGCCCTCTCTTCTTTCTCCTCTGCAGCGACCAGCTTAACTGTTGGTGCTATTCCGCTTTCTCGTGCCTGATCTTCGGCATTCGACAACAGCAAGCCCGTTCCCGCCGTCACGCCGCCCAACACCTGAGCCTCAAATCGAGCACGGTCGCGGACCCGCACGCCCTCGATCATCTCTTCGATTTCGATCTCGTCCGCACCCATCACGCGGATCGCATGAGCGCCGAATTGCAATGCCGATTCAAACGTCTCACGCAGCTCGAAGTCGACGCCAATCTCGCGCAACTCGATCGCATGGCCACGGTCGTAGGAGCGCACCATGACCTTCACCAGCGGGAATTCATGACGCAAAAGC
The DNA here is from genome assembly GCF_012847305.1 of Devosia sp. MC1541. Taxonomy (NCBI): domain Bacteria; kingdom Pseudomonadati; phylum Pseudomonadota; class Alphaproteobacteria; order Hyphomicrobiales; family Devosiaceae; genus Devosia; species Devosia sp. MC1541. The sequence continues at coordinate 12,079 of NZ_JABBDZ010000005.1, read as the reverse complement.
TGCGCAATCTTGGTCGCATCGTCCTTCTTGTTGACGCACACCAGCACAAGATCGGCATTACCCGCCCCTGCCGCATGCAGCACATCAAGACGCGTTCCGTCACCGTAATAGATCTTAAAGCCAAACGGCTGCGCCGCCTGGATCATCTCGACATCATTATCGATGATGGACACTTTGTGCCCCTTGCCCAGCAGCGATTGACTGGCGATCTGTCCAAATCGACCAAAACCGATCATCAGAACGCTGCCGTTAAGGCCATCCGCCAACTCGACACCATCGAGCGACTGCACGCGCTTGGGCATCAGCTTCTGCATAGCAATGATGGCAAATGGCGTGAGCACCATCGAGACGATTACGGTCGCGGTGAAAATGGCATTCGTCGGACCGTCAATAATCCCTGCCGTTACCGCTGTCGTATAGAGCACGAAGGCGAATTCACCGCCCTGCCCCACCAGCACCGCGCGCTCTAGCGCTTCGGCATGATCCGACTTCAAAACACGCGCGATGACATAGATCGCCACGGCTTTGACCAGCATATAGGCCACGACGCTCAGCGCGATGATCTGCCAGTTCTCACCCACGATCCCAAGATCGAGCGACATCCCAACCGCAAGGAAAAAGAGGCCAAGCAGCAGACCACGGAAAGGCTCCACGTCTGCTTCAAGCTGATGCCTAAAGGTTGAGGTTGAAAGCAACACGCCCGCCATGAACGCGCCCATGGCCATGGACAAGCCGCTCAGTTGGAACAAAAGCCCCGCGCCGAGCACCACAAGCAGCGCCCCAGCCGTCATGACTTCACGCACTTTAGCGCGCGAGAGGATGCCGAAGAACGGGTTCATGATGCGACGACCAAGGAAAATCAGCAGCACAATCGCGCCAACCGCCACGCCAACCGAAATCAGTCGCGTCGTCAGCGAGATCTCTTCGTGTGGTGCCAACAAAGCGACAACGCCAAGAAGCGGCACAATCGCCAGATCCTCGAGCAGCAGAACGGAAACCATCTTCTGGCCGCTCGGACTGTTGAGTTCGCCTCGCTCCCCCAAAATCTGCATGACAATCGCAGTCGAGGTCAGAACGAAGCCCATGCCGAACACAAAGGCCACGACGGGCGCAAAGCCGAGCAAAATACCAACGCCCGTAAGCAGCGCGCCGCACAACCCGACTTGGATCACGCCGAGCCCAAAAATCTGCTTGCGCAATGCCCAGAGCTTGGACGGCTCCATCTCAAGGCCAATAATGAACAGGAAGAGCACCACCCCGAGTTCCGAGGCGGCCAAGACCGAACTTGGATCAGCAATCAGAGCAATGCCCGATGGCCCGAGCAATAGACCTGCCGCCAGATACCCCAATACCGATCCAAGCCCTAATCGCTTGAAGATCGGCACAGCAATCGCGGCAGCTGCCAACAGAGCAACGATTGGGATCAGATCAATCCCATGATTCGCCGCATCGCCTGCGTGACCGGCCAGTTCACCTGCCATTCTCGTTCCTCAATCTAAAAAGAGGTCGCAAACTCTGCCTCTCTAGTGCAGCCGTCACCGCTCAAAAAGCGGCCAAATACAGTCGCGAACGCCATTGGACCACAGAAATCGGGAGGAAATTACACGCGCTCTCGACAGCTTTTTCTCGCTAAGCAAACACCTTAGTCAAAGCCGTCTTCGCCCCTCTGAGGTGTGTCGACCCCGCCAATGCGATCCGATAAAGTGACCTCAAACTGCGGTTTGTTCAGAGAAGCCATCTATGTCCCGTAAGATTATTATCGACACCGATCCCGGCCAAGACGATGCCGTTGCCATTCTGTTGGCGCTGGCATCCCCAGAGGAACTCGACGTTCTGGGTATTGTCGCTGTTGCCGGTAACATCGGTCTCAAGCAGAACGCCATCAACGCGCGCAAAGTCGTGGAACTCTCCGGCCGCACCGACGTCCCAGTCTACGCTGGTTGCTCGCGCCCGATGCGCCGCACCCTCGTCACTGCCGAACATGTTCACGGCGACACCGGCATGAACGGCCCGGTTCTGCCCGATCCGACCATTCCGCTGCAGGAGCAGCACGGCGTCGATTTCATCATCGACACCATCATGAACAACCCGCCAAAGACCATCACCTTGGCAACGCTTGGCCCACTGACCAACATCGGCATGGCGCTGGTCAAAGAGCCAGCCATCGCTGAGCGCATTCAGGAAATCGTCCTGATGGGCGGCGCTTACTTTGAAGTGGGCAACATCACCCCTGCCGCCGAGTTCAACATCTATGTTGACCCGGAAGCCGCAGATCTGGTGATGAAGTGCGGTGCCAAGATCACCATCCAGCCGCTCGACGTCACGCACATGATCCAGGCCACCCCTGCCCGCCTCAACGCCATTAAGGCGCTGGGCAATAAGTCGGGTGCAGCCGTTCACGCCATGCTGACGTTCTCAGAACAGTTCGATCTCAAGAAATACGGCTGGGAAGGCGCTCCGCTACACGACCCAACCGTCATCGCCTACCTCTTGAAGCCAGAGCTGTTCGAAGGTCGCGTCTGCAACGTCTCGATCGAAACAGCATCCGAGCTAACCGTCGGCATGACCGTCGCCGACTATTGGCACGTCACCGACAAGCCCCGCAACGCGCTCTACCTGCGCTCGGGCAATGCCGAAGGCTTCTACGCGCTCCTCACCGAACGCCTATCCCGCCTGCCCTAATCGGCCTCGCATTCATGATGAAGACCCCGATAGTTCACTCTATCGGGGTCTTTTTTTATGCCGAGCAAACCCCCGTCGCCTCCATTCCGCTTGAATGGGGGGACCGAGCGTGCGGGTAAAAACCTCCCACCCTCTACCCACCAATCTCCACCCACCGGGTCACCCCAATATTCTCCAAAAACGCCGTGTCATGGCTCACCACCAACAGTGCCCCGTCAAACGCGCGCAGCCCCGCCTCCACCACCTCTATCGCTTCAATATCGAGATGGTTCGTCGGCTCATCCAGCACCAGTAGCATCGGCGTTGCTACCCCTCCGAGCACACAGGCCAGTCCCGCCCGCAAAAGCTCACCGCCACTGAGCGTCCCCACGGTTTGCAGCGCAGCATCATTGCGGAACTTGAACGCGGCCAACACTGCTCGACCATCATTGATCGTACTGTCCGGGTTGAGCCTTTGAAAATTCTCCAGCACCGTCTCGTCCCGATTGAGCAGACCAACATGTTGGTCGAGCATAGCCACAGCCCCAAAAGCCTCCACCCGCCCAGCTGTTGAAGGCAGCGTCCCGGTCAACAATTTCAGTGCCGTCGACTTCCCCGCCCCGTTGCGACCAACGAGCGCCACCCGTTCCGGCCCCATGATCTCAAAATCAATGCCACGGATCACCGGCGCATCGGGAACATAGCCCCCCGTCGATCCACTTGCGCGCAACACAACCTTGCCCGCATGCAGACCGGTCGGCGCCAGTTTGACCGCAAACGGCGTCAATACTTCGATCTGCTCGCGAGCAGCCCTAATGGCGTCATCGGCCGCCGCAGCCAGCCGCTGACCAAGCTTATCGATAGAACCGGACGTACCTTCCGCCTGCCGCTTGAGCCCGCCAAGAAGGATCTTGGGTGCGCCGCCCCGTGCAGCACTCTTGCGCCCACTGGCATTGCGCCGATCTTGCCGCTCCTTAGCCTGCTGTGCCGACCGCGCGGCATCGTTTTTCTGCTGCTGCGCCACATCCAGATCATGCTGCGCCGCCGCCAGCTCCAGCGCCTTCCGCTCCCGATAAAAACTGTAATTGCCGCCGTAACTGCGGGCGCCCAGTCCCGTCAGCTCAACGATCGTGTCCATCTCCTCGAGCAATTCGCGGTCGTGGCTCACCACAATGGCCGTGCCGCGCCAGCGCTTAAGCAGATGCAACACAGCCGCCCGTCCCTCGCGGTCCAGATTGTTAGTCGGCTCATCGAGGAGAATGATGTCGGGCTGCGCAAACTCGAGTGCAGCCAAAGCCGCCCTGACGCGTTGCCCTCCCGACAACTCGGCCAGCACAGTTTCAGCCGTAGCCACGAGACCAAAGCTGCTCAACGCTTCCTCAATCCTGGCTTCAAGCGTCCAGTCTATCGTGTCGAAGTCCTCAAGCGCAGCATCGCCCGCAATGGCTCTCTGCATCGCCAGCCACGGTGCGCGGACATCAAACAAATCCATGATGGTTTCACCATCGGACGCGCCGACATCCTGCCGCAACATGGCAACCCGGCCGTGCACGGCAACAGTGCCACTGGATGCCACAAGCGTGCCCATCGTGAGGCCCAAAAGTGTGGACTTCCCGCCACCATTACGCCCAACGATGCCAGTCCTGCCGGCGTTGAAACTGAGGTCGATTTTATTGAAAAGCTGGCGGCCGTCAGGCGCAGAATAGCTCAGCTGAGAGATGGTAATAGCGGAAGGCATGGTTGGAACAGTCCTCAAAAGCAAACGGGAAAACTCGTGTTTGCGGGACAAATTCCATTGGGCACCTACCGGTCCAGTTGCGACGTTCTGACCATAACCCCTTCAAGCCAAACGTCAACTCCCCCTAGGCAAGGCCAAAGTCTAGCGCTAGAGATGTTTGGATAATTGGATGACCGCCATGGATCTGTTTACGCTTTTTGCTTTCACCATTGCCTATTTGATTGCCCTGATTGTTCCGGGGCCGGGCATCGCAGCAGTGGTCGCCAGAGCGCTCGGTGGCGGATTCAAAAATGCCATCCCGATGACCCTAGGCATCCTCGCCGGTGACCTCGTCTATTTCTTCTTCGCCATCTTTGGCCTCGCCGCGCTCGCCACCTATTTCGCGCCCATCTTTGTCATCATCCGCTGGGTTGGCGCGGCCTATCTGCTTTATATCGCTTATCAATTCTGGACAGCCAAGCCTGGCTCCGAACAGATGCGTCCGAAAAAAGAAGACGCCATGAAGACCTTTTTGGCCGGCTTCTCGCTCACCATGGGTAATCCCAAAACCATTATTTTCTACCTCGCAATTCTGCCCACAGTGGTCCCTCTCGGCCAGATCAACGCCCTCGCCATCGTAGAGTTGACCGTTCTGGTTATCGTCTGCCTGCTCCTCGTGTGCAGTGCCTATGCTGCCTTGGCATCAGCTGCACGCGACATGTTCCGCAGCGAAAAAGCCTTGCGCCGTCTCAATAAAACCGCTGGTGCCATGCTGGCGGGCGCAGCAACACTTGTGGTCCTACAGCACTAAACTCTTTGGCGGCCGTGCTTTGCTGCCCAACTTATTCCCACAAGTTCGCGCCAAGTCTACAATCACCCTTGACCGCGCAGGCCGACACAAACTAGGAAAATCCCCGTGCGACGCACATGGGGGCCTATAGCTCAATGGTTAGAGCCGACCGCTCATAACGGTCTGGTTCCAGGTTCGAGTCCTGGTGGGCCCACCAAATCTCCTCACCTCACGCGCTCTATTCTTGCCCAGCTTCGCGGTTTTTGACGCCGAGAAAATGCTGCGCGGAATCTCTGCCGACACGTGGTAAGGCCTTAGCCAACCACGAGGACCAATATGCCAACACTCTATTACGTTCAGGGCTTCCGCGCTAAAGGCCGCAAGCTGGAACCTGATGTGCCCCAGGCAAAGAAGACTGCCGAGGCGGCCATTGCCGCCGCCGAACGGATCGCTCCAACGCGCGCTGGGGTCTGGGCCTACTCCGCCGATGTCGACGTGGAAGCGGACACATACGACGAGCCTAAAGTACTGTTCAGCGCGGGCACCCTCCCCGAAGGCCTCTTGGGGTAATCCCGACTGGCAAGCTGATAATCAAAAGCCATTAAAACGCTTTCGTGAGCTCTGGCGCTCGCGATAGGCCTACCTTCACAAATCTGCGCACTGCGGCACTGTTGTTTTAGGTGCGCAAAAGCCTATCTATGCCACATGGCCAGCAAACGAAAATCTCCTGAACCAGCAGTCCATATCGCGGAGTGGTCACTGCCAACAGCGGCGACACTGGGTTCTGCCGTACGCACCAAAGGCATCATGCTGGAGATGCGCGCCAAACTGCCCACAACGCTCCGCAAATTTCTGGATGTACGACCCGGCACTCTCATTTTGGGAATGCCGGAAGGCCACGAACAAGAGTTCGCTCGCGCCTCAGAAACGATTGAGCGCAATCTCGTGGGCATCGAGAAACTCGCTATAATTCCACGCGAAATTCAGGACATTCTCACGATCACCACCAGCGAACGCCATCGCTGGCTCAAAGATGGCCGGCTCCCAAGCGCAGGAACCCGTACCGTCAAGCTCCACGGCCGTGCCCGCAAAATCACCTTTCACGTGTTTGAGCCTAAGGTCGTCGAAGACATGCTCAACGACGATAAAATGAGTGAATGGCGCGAACAGGATAAGCTCACCGCAGCCGAAAACCGTCGACAGGCCGCTTGGAAACGCCGCCTCGCGCGTGAAGAGAAAGCCAAACCTTCCGAGACCCTGAAGGACACGAAAGCAGCAAAACTAGCGGGTTGGGCCGAGTTCGAACGCGAAGGCCTCTTGCGGTAGAGTGTCCGGTGTTAGCGGCCCCGACACACTGACTTTAGCGCGCGCACACACAAAGCCGAACCGTGCGGCATCGATGGCAGCACTTCCCGTGAGCCAAGCCCACAAGAACGCCCCGCAGAAAGTGTCACCCGCCCCATTTGCATCAACGACGCTGACAACATCGTTCGTCTTCGGCAATTCGTACTGGGCTGAAACCTCGCCCCCCTGCCCTTGGTAGACACCTACCCATTCGTGGTGCCGGGATACAATCATCCAGCCAGACTGCGCCAATCGCACACCGACGCCGCGAATATCCCCGGCGCTTGATTTCATGAGATGCTCAAGCTCTTCATGATTGAGGTGCAAAATGTCGGTCTGTTTGAGGATCTGCGCAAAGCCATCCCCGCCCGGGAACACCCAAGCAGCGCCCGGATCAAGCGAGAGCTTCAGCTCCGGATTGACCGCCTTGGCATCGGCCACAATGCCCGCCAGCAACGCAGGAACCTCGGCATCGAGAAACGAGGTGATATGCACCACGTCACACTCGGCGACGGCAGACACGATGCGCGCGCGCTCCGCAGTCAGATATTCGCGCACCTTCGCATTGGCGCCCAATGCCGTCAGCAACGTGCGTCCGCCCGGCTCAACCATGGCGAGACATGTGGCCGGGGGCAGCTCGAGCATTGCGATCTGGCGCGGAGCAATCCCGAGTGCGGCCAAGGTTTCGACATGCGGCCAACCGCCATCAATCGCGCCAGCGATCCCGATAAATTGCCCGTCGATTTTTCGGTTTGTTTCGTTCAGCAGACCGACGACGCGGGCAACATTAAATGCAGATCCGCCCAAAAAGGTTTTTGCGCCAAGCCGCGCCAACGCTTCAGCACCACTGTTGGCCGCCTCATCGCTGACCGCAGTCTCGACCAATGGCACGGCCTCAACGCCGATTTGTTTTATCAAATCCGCGCCGGAAAGTTTTGCCACCAAATCGCGATTCATCGCGCCGAGAAAACCAATCTTTGTCATGTCGCTTTCGTTGCCATTCTCGGGCGCGACACGCAAGCGCTGTGCAATCACGTGAGGGAAGGATTGTCCCTGAGTCTGGAGTCAAATCGGCCAAAGTCGGGCAAGGAGCCGCGCTTCAGACCTCAATCCAAAAATATTCTTAGCGACCCATCGTCGCCCCCTGCACTTGAACAAAGATAGGTAAGTACTTCTGTCATTTCAATTCTTCGGCGTGAAGCCATCCTAACCCCTCGATAGTATTAAGAATTCTCCGTACCCGCCGGTACGTTGATCGTTGACAGCGTCTCATACTTTAGACATGTTCGCGCCATGTTGGCTCATATGGCAGAGATCATTGTGGAGCCTTTGCGGGGTATCCCCGTCGAAGGATTACAGCCCGCGGCCGCGCTGAATAGCACGGCGCGCGGGTCAGGTTAGTATTTCCCTCCACAACACGGTCTCACAAAGCACGTCGAACACAGCCCCGGCACGGCGACCACCGAATTGTCCATCATGATCCTTCATCACCAAGCCATAGCTGAATTTCTATGTCTTGATCCGTCGCAAACCCAGCGACGCCCTAAGCGCGAGACGCACGGTGCTCAGCCTGCCGCCTTCGCCGCCGAGGGTTTCGTTTCAAAGTCCATTGCGAGTTGGACTTTCGGGGTTGTGACACTCCATTTACCTGCAGTGTTCTAGGAGGAAGCTAAGAACATGACGGATACACTACTGTCCCGCGCCCTTGTTCGTCTCGATGAGGCTGCGTCGCATATCGATGTCGACGCCGACGTGCTTGAAAAGCTGAAATTCCCGCGTGAAACGCATAAGATGCGCCTCATGATCCGTATGGATGATGGTTCGCGTAAGTCTTTCCTGTCCTGGCGTTGCCGCTACGATGACACCCGTGGCCCAACCAAAGGCGGCATTCGTTTCCACCCGCACTCCACTGAAGACGAAACCGAAACCTTGGCGTTTTGGATGACCTTCAAGTGCGCGGTTATGAACCTGCCTTACGGCGGTGGTAAGGGTGCGGTTCAGGTGAACCCACGCGACCTTTCCAAGTCTGAGCTAGAGCGCCTCTCCCGCGCTTACATGCAGGCTTTCTCCCGCGTCATCGGTCCAGATCGCGACATTCCGGCTCCAGACGTTTACACCAACTCCATGATCATGGGTTGGATGGCTGACGAATATAACCAGATCGTCGACGCCGTTACTCCAGCCGTTATCACCGGTAAGCCAATCGCTCTCGGCGGTTCGCTGGGCCGTGACGACGCGACTGCACGAGGCGGCTTCTATCTCGTCCGTCGCCTCGCCAACGACCTAGGTCTCGCCGACAAGTTGCGCGTAGCGATCCAGGGCTTTGGTAACGCCGGCCAGCACATGGCTCGCCTTATGGCGTCCGATGGCCACATCATCGTTGCTGTCTCGGACACCGGTGGCACCGTTTACAACGCCAACGGCCTCGACATCGAAAAGCTGTTCGAAGCCAAGAAGAACGGCAAGTCGGTCGCTTCCTTGGTCGCCGACGGCCAGGCAACGGCAATCGACGACGTCGTCGGTGTTGACTGTGACGTGCTTGTTCCATCGGCGATGGAAGACATGATCACCATCGACAATGCCGATCAGGTCAAGGCCAAGCTCGTTGTTGAACTCGCAAACGGCCCTGTCACCGCGCAGGCAGATGCGATCCTCAACAAGAAGGGCGTCATTGTCCTCCCAGATATTCTGGCGAACGCTGGCGGCGTGACTGTTTCCTACTTCGAGTGGGTTCAGAACCGTCAGGGCTTCTACTGGCCACTCGACGAAATCCATGAACGCCTGCGCGTCATCATGGAACGCGAAGGCGCTGCTATCTGGCAGGTGGCAAAGGACAAGAACATCAGCGTCCGTACGGCCGCCTATGTGACTGCACTGAGCCGCATCTCGACCGCCATTGAAGCGCATGGCACTCAGCCGTTCTTTCAGAGCTGAAAAGCCGTAGATCGCTGAACCTTACCGCCCGGATGGTCCCAGACTGTCCGGGCGTTTTCGTTTTAGGCGGAAGCCAGAGCCTTAAACCGCTCTAGCTGATACAAATTCCGACAATTAAAACAAACTAATCCACCAATAGAATCTCAAGCACAGACAACGCATTACCCCGCCATATTTAATCTCGAGTTAGGAAGATAGAGACATACTACAAGCAACAGCAACTGGTTAATGCCATGCAAAAACAGTATTACGAACCTCCTGCCAAGCTTTAATAGCAACACTATTGTTCATCACCCCAAACTTTGCTGCCGAAAACACCCGCCCAATTCTCACGATATCAGGGCACAGCGGCGCAACGTCTGAGGCGGACGAGATCACTTATGATCAGGCCAGCTTAGAAGCGATGATGACTGCATCGATCACCACAAGTACGCCGTGGTTCGATGGCACCTCCGTTTTTGAGGGCATACCCCTCGAAGAGCTAATCGGCGAGCTGAATGCGGGCGCCACCAAGATCACCGCCATCGCACTCAATGATTACATGACCGAGATTCCGTTCGACGACATCAAGGCCAACAAGCCGATCCTAGCCCTCAAGCGGGATGGTGAGTTTATGAGCGTTCGCGACAAAGGCCCGCTGTTCATAATCTACGCGTACGACTTCAAGCCAGAGCTACGCACGCACCACTATTATTCACGGTCAGCTTGGCAGGTTGCAAAACTTGTCATCGAATGAGGCCAACCAGCTCGGCATTATTAGACTGCTCAATTGGCTTCTCGTTGGCACAGTAGTCCTGTTTGCCGCAGCGACCTACTACGTCAGCTCAATTGAGGCTGAACGTCAGCATGCACACGACACGTTCTCACCCTATGAAGTAGCCTTTGCAGTCGCCCAGACCGTGAACGAATTTCTGCGGTTCGAGCAAACCTTGGCGATGTACTCTCTGCCCGGAAGCCAGCTGTCGATAGACGATGTGCGGCTCCGTCTCGATATCATTATTGGCCGCTTGCAGCAGTTCGAGCGCAGCACCGATCATGTCGGGGAAGAGCGCCTCGTCGTGCACTTCATGCACACAAATCCGGGCTATGGCGAGACCATGACGGAGGTCAAAAAAGCGCTCGACATCGCCGATATCGCCCTAAACTCTGGCGACACCCCAAACATGGCGCTGGTCCACACCAGCCTTCGCGCGCTCAATCGACTAGACAGCAAAATGGCGAGTTTTGCGGCGCAAGCGTCCAGCTATTCCGCTCAGCTCTATGCCGGTGACAAGCGTGAATTGCAGGATATCGCAAGCTTCTCAGAAATCCTCAAAGCCATTCTCATCGGGTGCGGCGCGCTCCTCGTCGGCGTCCTCACACTCAAGCTACGGCTACTTGATCGAACACAAGTCAAACTCCGCGACCTGACGGCCGAACTCACACGCACAATGCAGTCCGTGACCGTCCAGAACGAACGGTTTGACGCCGCACTCAACAATATGAGCCACGCGCTCTGCATGTTTGATAAGCACCGAAAACTCGCCGTCTACAACAGCCGTTTCAGCGCTTTAACGTGCATTGACGAGAGCGAATTAGAAGGGCTTTCCATCAACGCCCTGCGCAAGAAAGGCAACCGCACCTCTCAATATCTGTATGACGCTATTGCCCCCTCCGTCATCAAGCGCCGCCCCCAGCTCGTTATTACCGATCTGCCCAACAAACACAGCTATGCCGTCAACCAAACGCCGATGGCAAATGGGGGATGGCTCGCAACCTTTGAGGATATCTCTGGCGTCCGCGCAGCCGAGGCGCGGATCACCCATATGGCACTGCATGACTCATTGACCGGTCTGCCCAATCGCGCGCACTTCCGCCAGCGCCTCGAGCATGTGTTGGGCCAGAAGGATGAGAAGGACAGCCATATGGCCTTCTTCTTCCTCGACCTCGACAAATTCAAAGACATCAACGACACGCTCGGTCACCAAGTTGGTGATGACCTATTGCGCGCTGTCGCCGCCCGCATGCTCGCCGCCCTTCCAGACGGGTACTTCCCCGCGCGGTTTGGCGGCGACGAGTTCGCGGTGATGAGCACATTAGGCAAGGCCAAAGACCACCAGGGCTTTAGTGTATGGCTGATTGACCAGCTCTCCCGCCCCTACCTTATCGGGACGAACTCTTTACGTGTTGGCGTCAGCATTGGCATAGCGACTTGGTCTAAGCGATCTCCGATTTCGTCCGAGGAATTGATCCGACGCGCCGATGTGGCGCTATACCAAGCCAAAGCTGACGGACGCGGTCAAATCAGCTTCTATCTTCCGCAGTTGGACGAAACTCGGGTCCGACACGCACGACTAGAGACCGACCTAGCGGTCGCCCTTGAACGCAATGAGATGTCGCTGGTCTTCCAACCCATCGTCTGCACCATTTCGGGCAGACCTATCAGCTGAAGACCCGCAAGAACTGGCTCGCTGAGCCTGCGGCTGCGATTGTGGTCGTCTGATTTCCGTGTTTGAGCAGATTTGGCGCGGCGTTTGGCGATCGGCGGTGCCCATTGACGGCGTTTCCCGGTCATCCGGGCAGACTCATGGCGCGGTTGCGCGCTTTTCGTGGAAGACGAGGCGGTCGAAGTTGTAGGCCAGATTGGCCAAGGT
>NZ_JABBDZ010000051.1:0-731 GCF_012847305.1 Devosia sp. MC1541 | reverse complement strand
CGAAGCACAACCGGCTGCCGGCGAAGTCGCTTGCTCAGATTTCGGTTGCCTCTGACAACGACAAAGCGTCGTCGACATCCACGCCAAGGTAACGAACTGTGTTCTCGATCTTGCTATGGCCAAGAAGTATCTGGATGGCCCGAAGGTTGCCTGTGGCTTTGTAAATGAGCGACGCCTTTGTACGGCGCAGCGAATGGGTGCCATATTCCTCAGGCGTCAGCCCGATTGCAGTGACCCACTCGTCCACCAGCCTGGCGTATTGACGGGTGCTCAGATGACCATCGTGCACTACACGGCTTGGAAAGGCGTAGTCATCGACCGTCCCGCCGCGTCGCTCAAGCCAAGCAAGCAGGCTGGCCCTTGTGTCAGCGGTGATCTCGAATTGGACGGGTCTGCCTGTCTTCTGCTGGATTACCATCGACCGAGTTCGAATGGCAGGTCCCGCCACGAGCGTGCCGATCTTGATCTTCACCAGATCGCAGCCTCGAAGCTTGCTGTCGATAGCCAAGTCAAAAAGTGCTCGGTCCCTCATCCTTCCCTCTCGGTCAAGGAAGAAGCGAATTGACCAGATTTGTCTGACCTTCAATGCACGTTTGGCGCCAACCTGCCTACCGGCATTCCAAGCAGGTCTTCCTGCAGCAGCAGGGTCGTACTGTGAGATACCCATCACATTTCTCCTCTGGCCGAAGCGGCCATGAAGAGAACGAATATGGCAGGCTTATCAGCGGCAG
>NZ_JABBDZ010000050.1:0-760 GCF_012847305.1 Devosia sp. MC1541 | reverse complement strand
CCCTCGTTGTCGAGAACCAGTCGCACGGCGCGTTCGCGGACCTCAGGGGAAAACTTGTTCGTCGTCTTGCTCATGATGCTCCATCCTACTCAAGAGTCGGAGCCTCCGGCAAACCCGGCGCGGTTCATTTCGAGGGCTTTGCTGCCCCCAAACTACCGAGACATTTTCCGATGTGGATACGGCTTCCTCAACTAAGCCATTCACCCCAGCCGCATCGGCTTTGATGGCAATACCAACTGCTCGAGCGCCAACTTCCGAAAGCGGACCCCGCCTGCAATCGCTGAGAACACCGGCCGCATTGCACGCCAGATTGATCGCAGAGATCGTTGCCTGTGTAAGCTGGCCATCCACATCACCATTGTAGATGCCGCGTTGCTTTAACATCTGCTGGACTTCAGTCACAAAGCCATTTGGATCTGACGCGGCTCGCCCAGCCATATCATTTTGGGCAAGCGCAGGCCCACAAAGAGGTAGGCCTAAAATCAATACGCCGCTTAGATTTCGAACAGCACACATTTTCAACCTCGGGTTTCGTGTCGCTTTCAAAGCTAGCTGAAGACCCGCAAGAACTGGCTCGCTGAGCCTGCGGCTGCGATTGTGGTCGTCTGATTTCCGTGTTTGAGCAGATTTGGCGCGGCGTTTGGCGATCGGCGGTGCCCATTGACGGCGTTTCCCGGTCATCCGGGCAGACTCATGGCGCGGTTGCGCGCTTTTCGTGGAAGACGAGGCGGTCGAAGTTGTAGGCCAGATTGGCCAAGGT